>CAZKMT010000068.1:0-10702 GCA_964554115.1 uncultured Prevotella sp. | reverse complement strand
GGGGTAAATACGACAATCACAACAGTGCGACATCCACAATGTAATCGGTCAAAAAAAGAAATGGCTTTCCATTCAAAAGGATAGGCCGGGTAAAAAAGACGATGCCGCTCCTTCTTGCATGAGGAACGGCATCGAAAGTTTACCAAGAATGGAGAATAATTGTCATGACATGAAACCAAGCAATGCGCCTGCGGCAACGGCTGAGCTAATCACGCCAGCCACATTCGGTCCCATGGCATGCATAAGCAGGAAGTTGTGGCGGTCGTATTCGAGACCGAGATTATTGCTTATTCGAGCACTCATGGGAACGGCCGATACCCCAGCGTTACCAATGAGTGGGTTGAGCTTCTTGTCATTCGGCAAGAATATGTTCATGACCTTTACGAAAATTACTCCACTGGCTGTTGCCACCATGAACGAAAATGCACCCAAAATGAAGATGTAGAGCGTGTTGACGGTAAGGAACTCGCTGGCCTGTGTGGAACAGCCTACGGTAAGTCCCAAAAGCATCACAACGATATCGTTGAGCGCAGAACCGGCTGTCTTGGCCAAACGGGTGGTCTTGCCAGACTCCTTCAACAGATTTCCAAAGAAAAGCATTCCGAGCAGTGGCAAGCCCGAAGGCACGATGAACGTTGTAAGCAACAAGCCTATGATTGGGAAGAGAATACGTTCGGTTTGACTCACTTGACGAGCGGGTTTCATGCGGATAATGCGTTCTTTCTTAGTGGTAAGCAGACGCATGAGTGGTGGCTGGATGAGCGGCACGAGTGCCATGTAAGAGTAGGCGCATACAGCAATGGCACCCATGAGGTTGGGGCTGAGCTTGGAAGAAAGGAATATGGCAGTGGGACCGTCAGCGCCTCCGATGATTGCGATGCCTGCGGCCTGATTCGGTTCAAAGCCAAGGGCAAGGGCAACCATATAGGCACCGAATATGCCAAACTGCGCAGCGGCACCTATGAGCACCAGCTTAGGATTTGCAATGAGGGCGGAAAAATCGGTCATAGCTCCGATACCGAGGAATACCAGCGGCGGATACCATCCCTCTCGTACACCTTGATAAAAGATATTAAGTACAGAATTGTCTTCATAAAGACCGATTTCAAGACCTGCGTCAGCACGAAACGGAATGTTGCCTATTATAATACCAAGACCGATTGGTATGAGTAACAGTGGCTCAAAGTCTTTCTTTATGGCGAGGTAAATGAGTATAGCCCCCACCACTATCATAATGATGTTCCCAACTGAAGCGTTAGCAAACCCCGTGTATGTGAGGAACTCGTTGAAGTTTTCAATCAAAAAATCAGTGAATCCCATACCTTGTCAAGCTATAGTAAGTAATACTGCACCCTCAAGCACGGAGTCTCCCTGCTTGACTAATATAGACGTAACAGTTCCTGAGAACTCCGATTCGATGTTGTTCTGCATCTTCATAGCCTCAAGCACCACCACGGTGTCACCATCCTTGACTTTGTCGCCTACCCGCACATTGACCGACGTGATGATGCCCGGAAGTGGTGACTTTACCTGAGAGCCGGTGCCTACGGATACAGACTGGGTGTCTGTACTTTGGGGTTGCGGTACCGTCACTGGCGCAGATTGTGTCGGTTGTGGATGTTTCACTTCGGTTTTTTTGTGGATGGCATGTGCAGGATTGATAGGTTGCTTCAGTTCCACCTCAAACTTGATCCCATTGACTCTCACTGTGGCCACGTTGCCTTCGAGCTCTTCTATCTCTACGTTGTAATCAACGCCTTGCACTTTATATTGAAACTTGTTCATGGCTGTATTTCTGTTTTCGTTTTTAGTTATTGTTATTCATGAAAATGTGTCATTTGGATGTATTCATCGTTCCATCCTGTGTCTTTAGGCTTGATGGTTATGATACCACTCTCCATGTCGTGGATATTATTGGTGTATTGGTGAATGGCAAGGGCAATGACTGCCATGTAAGTTTCTTTATCGATGCCTTTCGACTTGAGGCCGTCTTGCAATATGACATTGGTCTTATGGCCGATTTCCATGGTCTTTTCGACAGTCTTCACACCGGCTTTCAAAGGTTGCATCCTTGTCATTTTCCGGGTTGCCTCACGATGTTTGACGAATATACCGAAAAGCATGAAGAAAATGTATAACAACGCAAGACAGAAGAACACAATTCCCATGGCAAGCACCGTGATACCTATGCCGTATGGGTCATTGCGTTTCAGCTTGGCCACTTTGCTCTCGTCAACTTGTATGTAGTTTGATATTTCGGGTGTCACGGCATCCTTGGGCTTTATCTGCCATTGCGGCGAGCCGTCTTGGGCGCGGGCGTAAGACTGGTCTGCCGCAAGCACAGGCACAGTCACGGAATCAACCAGTTGCGTGGCATTTCCATCGTAGAGAGCTATCCATGTCGGTTTTGACGGGTCTATTTTTACCGCGAGGTGCATCGTTCCACGTGCCGGAACACTATTGCAGAACAATACGATATGCTGTCGTGCGCTAAGGTTGGTACGGGCATCTCCACTTGGAATAACGCTCATGCGCTTGATGCGCTCCGGAACGCTCATATCCGGGTCAAGCACGGAGCGGTCGGTAGTCAGGAACATACCCCTGACATTATATGTGGAGAATGATACATTGGCAATCTCGACCCACGCTTCTCGCTGCCCGTATTCGTCCTGTATACTTGTGGCATTGTCTGTCATCACTTCATTCAACTTGATGCTTCTGGATATTTGTCCTTGCATCACGGTCGGAATAGATGTCAGCATTATGCCTAACAATAATGCGAATCTGTTCATTTGAATAGTTAAATTATTTTTGCTTTGTATTTACTTTTATGCTTTTGTGTCAGGAACAGCACAATAAGATTATGAGCTGCGCCGTGAATATCCTCAGGAACATACTCAGCGGATAGACTGTGGAATATCCCACGGCAGGCGCTTCTTTAGAGCATGATTGGTTTGCGTATGCGAGGGCTGGAGGATCCGTATATGTTCCGGCAATCATTCCCATAACAGTGAAATAATTAAACTTGTACTTCATTCTGGCGATTGAGCCTACGATGAGTATTGGAATTATGGTAATCAGGAATCCTGTGTACACATATTTCAGTCCATCGCCTTGCACGACGGTTTCCCAAAATCCCCCACCTGCCTTGATGCCTACGCTGGCAAGGAAGAGCACAAGCCCTATCTCACGGAGCATTGAATTGGCACTGGTAGTGGTGTAAGTCACTAAGTGAACCTTATAACCGTAGCGACCTATGAGTATGGCAATCACGAGCGGTCCCCCGGCGATGCCGAGTTTCAGTGGCATGGGCATCCCTGGTATGGCTATTGGCAGACTGCCAAAGATGATTCCGACAATGATTCCGATGAAAATGGTTGCAATGTTTGGCGACTCAAGGCGCTTGATAGAGTTGCCAAGCACGTTGGTAACACGGTTTACAAGGTTCTCGGGGCCGACTACCATTACGCGGTCACCCACTTGCAGCGACAAGTGCGGATTGGCAAATAGATCCATGCCATGGCGCGTTACTCTGGTAACATTTACCCCGTAAACGGTAGAGAAATGCATCTGACCGAGCGTTTTGCCGTTTATGGCAGGGCGCGTTACGATGATTCGTTTTGACACCATCGGCTGGTCTTGCTTTTGCCACTCCACTTTCATCTCAGAACCGATGAAAGCAATAATAGGTTCGGCGTCCGCTTCTGCACACACTATGTAAACGAGGTCGCCCAATTCGAGCTTTGTCTGTCCGTTGGGGATGCTCACGTGACCATCATGGAGTACACGCGAACAGATAAATTCGCGGTTGAGGAAATCATGTATTTGCTGGATTGTGCGCCCGGCTAAATAAGAGTTCGATACTTTCAGCGTCATATTGTGGGGCTTCACATGCACATCTTCCTTATCTTCATTGTCGAGCTTTTCCTCTTCCTTGTTAAGGCTGACGTGGCAAATATATCTGATTGCTATTGTGGCGCCAATGATGCCTATCACGCCCAGTGGGTAGGCGCAGGCATATCCCGACGCTATCTGTGGCGCGCCTCCACTGCCGAAAACGCTTTCCAGTGCCTCGTTGGCAGCACCAAGCCCCGGCGTGTTAGTGACGGCTCCAGACAAAGTGCCGACCATCATGGGCAGATTCTTTGGGTCATCGGTGTCGAAAAAGATGTAATAGCAAGCAAACATCACGCCGATGTTCAAAATGATTGTAACGATGGCAAGGACATTGAGCGTTACGCCGCCCTTCCGAAAACTCTCGAAAAAGCCCGGCCCGACCTGCAATCCAATCATAAATACAAAGAGAATCAAACCGAAATCTTGCAAGAATGTGAGGATGCCTATCGGTGCTTTTATGCCAATGTGCCCGGCCACGATTCCAGCGAAGAGCACAAAGGTGACACCGAGAGAAATACCTCCCACTTTAATCTTGCCCAAGAGCACGCCTACGGCTATCACAAGGGCATATAGAAGCGCGATGTGTGCCACAGACTCCGTGTCAGTGAACAGTGTTAAAAGCCAATCCATAAAATAAATCGTACTTGTTACAAGCTGCAAAATTAGCCAAAATATTGCTCAAAAACAATTTATGCTCTTATTATTTTTTTTGCCGAATTAAGTTTTTGAATTTTTCACGATTGGTTATCTTTTTCTTCCTGCTTTTTTTAGAATGTCAGATATTCTGTATATCTTTGCATGTTGATAGACATTGCGGACAGTAAGCCAAGCAGCCGATGCCCTCTGTATGCTGACGCATGGCCACGGTGTGGTAAGTTCGGACAGGCTGAAAAGAAAAGCCTTTGATGTGCTTTAAACGTGTTGCAATAACACATTGATAACAGTGGAGCCGGTAGCGGGGAGGCTGTGGCAAGCAATGGTTCGCAAAAAGGTGTGCTAATTATACATATTTTTTAATAGAACAAACTATGTCAAACAACAGAGAGAAACTCTTTTCCGAGTTTGAGGTTCCCTCGGCCCAGGATTGGCTTGACAAGATTCATGTCGACCTCAAGGGCGCGGACTTCGACAAAAAACTTGTGTGGAGGACAAATGAGGGCTTCACCGTACCGCCGTTTTACCGAAAGGAAGACATATTGAAGCTACATACTCCCGATGCCTTGCCTGGCGAGTTCCCGTATGTCAGAGGTAACAAAAAAAGCGACAATTCATGGTATGTGCGCCAAAACATCCATGTTGATGACACAAAGGCAGCCAACGCCAAAGCCCTTGATTTATTAAACAAGGGAATAGATTCTCTTGGATTTCATTTCCGTGGCGACAGCGTTAGTTCCAACTTTATAGAAACCTTGCTTGACGGCATCTGTTGCGACTGCGTTGAACTTAATTTCTGCACATGCAAGCGACACTCTGTGGAGCTTGCAGAAATCCTTGTCGATTATTTTGCAAAGCATGGCTACGACAAAGAAAAGATTGTAGGCTCAATCGACTGGGACCCGATTGAGAAAGTTGTAATGAATGGCAAGGATGTCACACCGTTGCTTTCACAAGCCCGGCAACTTGTAGAGACACTGAAAGATTATCCCCACTTCCGCTGCGTAACGGTAAATGCAGCGTCACTCAACAATGCGGGTGCCTACATAGTGCAGGAATTAGGGTATGCTCTGGCGTGGGGCAACGAGTACTTGACAGAACTCGCCGATGCCGGGATTGAGCCTACGCTGGCCGCGAGCAAAATCAAGTTCAATATGGGCATCACGGAGAACTATTTCATGGAGATAGCCAAATTCCGCTCTGCCCGCCTGTTGTGGTCTGAGATTGTAAAGCAGTATGAACCTGCGGACATTCGCGCTTGCCGGATGTGTGTAAATGCGACAACCACAACTTACAACATGACCATGTTCGACAGTTACGTCAATCTTTTGCGAACTCAGACCGAGGCGATGAGCGCTGCCTTGGCAGGCGTACACTCCATCGTGGTAAATCCGTTTGACATGGTCTACGAGTCGCCCACCGAATTTTCCGAACGCATTGCTCGCAATCAACAGCTGTTGCTCAAGGAAGAGAGTCATTTCGACAAGGTGGTTGATCCGGCCGCAGGCTCCTACTTCCTCGAAGAACTCACAACATCGCTTGCCAACGTGGCATGGAAACTGTTCTTGAAAGTTGAAGACGAGGGTGGCTTCCTCGAAGCGGCGAAGAAAGGCATCGTGCAAGACGACATAAACACCACCAATGCCAAGCGTCACGATGATGCTGCGAAGCGAAAAGAGTTCATCTTGGGTACTAATCAATTTCCCAATTTCTCGGAAACATCAGAAGGACGCAGACCTATCGCCTGCGCTTGCAAGTGTGCTTCAAAAGAAACAGCCACATTCAAATCCATCGCAGCTTCGCGTCTTGCGGCCGACTTCGAGCAATTGCGGCTGCAGACTGAAAATAGCGGCAACGTGCCGACCGCATTCATGCTCACCATCGGCAATCTCGCATGGAGGCAGGCACGCGCACAGTTCAGCTCCAACTTCCTTGCTTGCGCAGGATACAAAATCATTGACAACCTTGGATTCTCTACAATAGAAGAGGGCGTTGACGCGGCTCTCGCAACCGGTGCAAACATTGTAGTATTGTGTTCCAGCGACGATGAGTATTCCACATACGCCATACCGGCATATAAATATCTTGCAGGCCGTGCAATGTTCATCGTGGCCGGTGCGCCTGCATGTATGGATGACCTGAAAGCAGCGGGCATCAAGAACTTCATCCACGTAAAATGTGATGTGCTTGAAACGCTGAGGGAATATAACGCCAAATTGGGAATTAAATAACCGACAGAGAGATGAGAAAGAATTTTAAAGACATAGACATATATGCCGGTATCAAGGCTTCCAATGGTGCCGACTGGCAGAAAGCCAATGGAATTGTTTTCAACTGGAAGACACCGGAGCATATCGATGTTAAGCCGGTTTATACAAAAGAAGACCTTGAGGGCATGGAACATTTGGACTTCGCCGCGGGCATACCGCCATTCCTGCGTGGCCCATATTCAATGATGTACCCGTTCCGTCCCTGGACTATAAGGCAGTATGCCGGATTCTCCACTGCCGAGGAGTCGAACGCTTTCTACCGCCGCAATCTTGCGTCCGGACAAAAGGGGCTCTCCGTGGCTTTCGACCTGCCCACCCACCGAGGTTATGACCCGGACAATGAACGTGTTGTGGGGGATGTGGGCAAGGCAGGCGTGTCAATCTGCAACGAAGAGAACATGAAAGTGCTCTTCGATGGCATCCCGCTCAACAAGATGTCAGTATCGATGACAATGAATGGAGCTGTGCTCCCCGTGCTTGCATTCTACATCGTGGCGGGACTTGAGCAAGGCGCAAAGCTCGAAGAGATGGCCGGCACCATCCAGAACGACATTCTCAAGGAGTTCATGGTGCGCAACACGTACATCTACCCCCCGGCATTCTCTATGAAAATCATTGCCGACATATTCGAGTTTACATCACAAAACATGCCCAAATTCAACTCCATATCAATTTCGGGATACCACATGCAGGAAGCCGGTGCGACTGCCGACATAGAACTTGCTTATACGTTGGCCGACGGCATGGAGTACATACGCGCAGGGGTCAATGCCGGCATCGACATTGATGCTTTCGCCCCGCGCCTGTCATTTTTCTGGGCCATTGGCGTAAACCATTTCATGGAGATAGCCAAGATGCGTGCCGCCAGACTGCTTTGGGCGAAAATAGTAAAGAGTTTTGGCGCCAAAAACCCGAAATCGATGGCTCTGCGCACACACTCGCAGACTTCTGGCTGGTCGCTCACCGAGCAAGATCCTTACAACAACGTGGGGCGCACATGTATCGAGGCCATGGCCGCCGTGCTTGGCCATACACAATCGCTGCATACCAACGCGCTCGACGAGGCCATTGCCTTGCCCACAGATTTCTCGGCGCGCATAGCACGAAACACGCAAATTTACATACAGAATGAGACAAAGGTGTGCAAGCACATCGATCCATGGGCAGGTTCGTATTATGTTGAGTCGCTCACCAACGAGCTTGTACACAAGGCATGGGAACACATTCAAGAGATAGAGAAACTGGGAGGCATGGCCAAGGCCATTGAAACTGGTGTGCCAAAGATGCGCATCGAAGAGGCTGCAGCACGCACTCAGGCTCGCATCGACAGCGGTTTGCAAGTAATTGTAGGCACTAACAAATACCGCCTTGACCATGAAGACCCAATAGACATTCTCGAGGTGGACAACACTGCCGTGCGCAAACAGCAAGAGGAACTGCTGGGCAGAATTCGCTCTACGCGCGACAACGAGGCATGCAAAAAGGCTCTGGCTAATCTCACCGACTGTGTGCGCACCGGCAAAGGAAATCTTTTGGCTCACGCCATCGAGTGTGCGAAGCTGCGCTGCACTTTGGGCGAAATCAGTGATGCCTGCGAAGAGGTCGTGGGCAGATACAAAGCAGTAATAAGAACAATATCAGGCGTGTATTCTTCAGAAAGTAAAAACGACAAGGAATTTGAGCTGGCATGTCGGCTCACAGAAGAGTTTGCAAAAAAAGAGGGTCGGCGTCCACGCATATTCGTTGCCAAGATGGGACAAGACGGGCACGACCGCGGAGCCAAGGTTGTGGCCACGGGTTATGCCGATTGTGGTTTCGACGTTGACATGGGGCCTCTGTTCCAAACTCCGGCCGAAGCGGCGCGCGAAGCTGTGGAAAACGATGTGCATGTGGTTGGCGTTTCATCGCTCGCCGCCGGTCATAAGACCCTTATCCCTCAGCTCATAGAAGAGCTCAATAGACTGGGACGCGGCGACATCATGGTAATAGCCGGGGGGGTCATTCCACCGCAAGACTATGACTTCCTTTACAAGGCGGGGGTTGCCGCAATCTTTGGCCCCGGTACATCAGTTACAAAAGCAGCTGTTGAAATAATGAAGATATTGCTCGATACCGAGCAATAACAACCAAAGATATGTGACACAGCGAGATATTTGCAATGTGTCGTATTCATAACTCATCCGAAGTTGGTGATTTGGGCTTATGGCCATAAGCCCAAATCACCAACTTCGGATGAGAATATAATGAGCCAAGAAGATATGCGCATACAAATCTCATTTCTCCAATGTCTACAGCTATGAATATGAAAGATGAATTCACATCTTTGTTAAAAGCAACGGAACGTGAGGGCGTTGATAACGTTATAAATTATCTCGACAAGGCAGGCTTTTTCCATGCCCCTGCCTCCGTCAACCGCCATTTGAGCCATGATGAGGGATTACTCGAACATTCGCTCAACGTTTATAATACGGCCATTCGCTTGCGAGAGCAGATGATTACTTTACGTCCTGAACTCGAAAAACGCCTGCCGTTGGATAGCGTGACTATTGCCTCTCTGCTCCATGACGTGTGCAAGACTAACATCTACCGCAAGGCCACAAAGTATCGCAAGGATGCAAACAACCGCTGGGAGACCTACGATGGGTATGAAGTCGATTATTCTCGCTTCCCGCTCGGACATGGCGAAAAGTCTGTAGTGATGCTTTTGCGTCTCGGTTTGCAGCTCACCAACGACGAGATTCTTGCCATTAGGTGGCACATGTCTGCTTGGGACCTTCCGTTTCAGAGTTTCGAGATGAAGAGCAACATGTCCGTTGCCAGTGATGTGCCGCTTGTAGCCATAGTTCAGGCTGCCGATACTCTTGCCGCGCATCTACTGGAGATTTGAATGTAGTTGCACGGGAACGTAACCATCTTATCTTCCTATCATTGACAGAGAAACTTTCGTGAGACAAAATTACTGTTCACTCGTTGGTTGAATTAAGGATTATGGACTATTTGAAAATTACCGATAGCTTAAAAAAAGAAGTTGAACCAAAGCTTAGGATAGCATTTCCTGAGAGGAACTACTATACAGCAACAAATCATTGGCACAACAATCGTTTCATACAGTTAGAGACTGTTCTCCACGATAGCGATATACATTATGAATACTATCAAGGATATGTTGAATTGCACCTCGAAGGAAAATTCAGCGATTATGAGTATAATACTATTTGGAGAGAGTTGGTTGAAGAATCTTATCAGCATAAAGAATTAAGTTGGCATAGATGGAGTAATCGTAATCAAGGACGGTGTAGAATTAATATATCTATTCAGTCTGCAGAAGATATTATTGAGTGCTTTAAGAAAATATCTCAAATATTCGACCCTGTATTGTCACCTTTGTCTGCAGAACATGGAGACGCCGATATCATAATGCAACAAATGGAAAATTCGGAGATTCTTCCGCCTGCCGATAGTATGAAAGTCGAAAGGCTCGAACACGACATTCTAAGAATAAAGGAATTGCTTTTCAACAACTTCGTAATTCCAGAATACCAGCGTCCATACAAGTGGAGTGTTAAGAATGTCAACCAGTTAATAAATGATCTTTTGCATTTCAAAGATAGCGAAGAATACAGACTTGGGACTCTTGTTCTTCATGAGAACAATATAGTTGATGGTCAACAACGCATAGTCACTCTATCTTTACTTCTATACGAACTATTCAACAAAAAAGAGATAAAGTCTAAGAATCCTTATCAAGAGGTACAAGATAGAATTAAAACATTTTGGAAACGGACTGAATTTAAGAATGAGCATTCGATTGGTCATGTAAGAGAAAATCTGACAGCCATTGAAGATAGATTAGATGATTTGGATGAGAATTTCCTAGATTT
>CAZKMT010000067.1:0-10925 GCA_964554115.1 uncultured Prevotella sp. | reverse complement strand
CAGGAATCCGTCGAACTTGACCACCTCTCCGTTGGCCACGAACTGCTGTCCGTTCGAGGCAGGCTTGCCGCCTTTCTCTATGGCTATTGCCACGGTTGTCTTCTCTATCTCGGCGTCGGCCATCTGGCTTGCCACCGTGCGCTTCCATATCAGGTCGTAGAGCCGCCTCTCTTGCGCTGTGCCCTCTATTTCTGTCGCGTCCATGTATGTTGGGCGTATGGCCTCGTGAGCCTCCTGCGCGCCTTTGGAGTGGGTGTGATACTGGCGCGCCTTGCCGTAACGCTCGCCCCACAGCTTCGTTATCTCCTCGCGGCTGGCGTTGATGCACAGCGTCGACAGGTTGACAGAGTCTGTTCGCATGTATGTGATGCGGCCGTTTTCATATAGGCGTTGCGCCACCATCATTGTCTGCGACACCGAGAAGCCCAGCTTGCGGGCGGCTTCCTGCTGGAGTGTCGAGGTGGTGAATGGGGGCGCCGGTGAGCGGCGCATGGGCTTCTTTGACACCGACGCCACGCTGAAAGTAGCGTTCTTGCAGTCTTCGAGGAAGGCCATCGCCTCGTCGTGGGTGCGGAAGCGGGTGTCAAGCTCGGCTTTCATTTCGGCGGCTTGCCCCTCGCCGGGTATGGCGAACACGCCCGTGACGCGGTAGTAAGGCTCGCTCTTGAATGATTGCAGCTCGCGCTCGCGCTCCACGATGAGCCTTACGGCCACGCTCTGCACGCGGCCTGCCGACAGCGCGGGCTTTACCTTGCGCCACAGCACGGGCGAGAGCTTGAAGCCCACGAGGCGGTCGAGCACGCGCCTTGCCTGTTGGGCGTTCACCAAGTTCATGTCCAAGTGGCGCGGGTGCTTTATGGCTTCGAGTATGGCGGGCTTCGTTATTTCGTGGAAAACTATCCTGTTCGTATTGCTCTTGTCGAGACCAAGCACTTCGCAAAGGTGCCATGAGATGGCCTCTCCCTCGCGGTCCTCATCGGAAGCGAGCCATATCTTCTCGGCGTTCTCGGCGTTCTGGCGCAGTTCCTTTACGAGCTTTTCCTTTTCTGCCGGCACCTCGTAGTGTGGCTGCAACGTGTCGGTGTCGATGCTCAGCTCCTTTTTCTTGAGGTCGCGTATGTGGCCGTAACTCGACATTACCTTGTAGTCGTTGCCCAAAAATTTCTCTATCGTCTTTGCCTTTGCGGGCGATTCGACTATAACCAAATTCTTAATCATGCTCGACAATGGTTTGTTTGGGGTGCAAAAGTAAGCAAAAACTTTTCCACCACATTGTATTATGCACTTTTTTCTACTTTTTTAATGATAATCAATGGCCGTGGTGCCGATTCTGTCGGGGCTTGGCGCGGGTGGCGGCGGCAGTTGGCGACAGGGCATCCGTGTCCGTTGGGGAGGCGAATTTTTGTAAAGATATTTCGCAAGGCGGGCTGAAACGCCGCCCGCTTTGCTCCGTGTCCGCAATGCGTTGGCTGACAGCGAGTTTGCGATATGTGCCGTTTTGTGCCGCAAAACGATGCGTTTCACAGTGCAAAATGAGCCGTTTCGCAGTCCGAAATGGCCCGTTTTGCAATCCCGTATGGCTGCCGTCGGCGAGAGCTTTCGTTTGTTGTAAAGATTATTTACCGCCGAGGCATGGCGTGGAGTCAGTGGCATGGGTCATCATTCGTGTGCATGTCGCGGCGGCGGGCGGAGCCCTTTTCCGTCATGTCGCGGTGCGCCGCGGCGGTAAGGTGAGCCAGAAGATGCCCTCAGGCCCCATGTTGAAAAGCAGGTCGAGTATGCTGAGGTTGGGTCGGAAGCCGTGCTTGTGCGCGAACACCTGGTAATAAGGGCGTGCCTCGAAGCTGGTGTCCGGTTGCGGGTGTTTCGGGTCGATGGCGTCGCGGAAGTCGTTTTCTGCGGCAATCTTCGCGTACCGGTCTGTGGGAACGATGTTGGGGCTGATGTCAAGAAGCGAGCATACGGTGGCGCATGTCTCGGCGTTGAAATCATAAAGAAACTCCCACTTGCGCTCGAAGAACGGGCGCAGGTCGTCGGCGTAGTAGTCGAAAAACGGCGATTCGCTGTAAGCCGACAGCAGCGCGTGCCAATGCAGGTGCCGCCAGTTGCCGTGGTCGCTGATGCGCACGTCCTTGGTGAGCTGCCGCCCCCCGTCGGCGGCGCGCTCCACTGGCACCGTGAGAGCCTGCAATCCGTTGGCTGTGGCTATCACGCAGCGGTTGCGGTACGTCTGTTTCTTGAACGTGTCGTAACGCTCCACGGCCGCCGTTTCGTAGCGGCAGAGCTTTTGGTACCACTGTATCGGGCCGAAGTAAGTCGTGGATAACAGTACTTGCATGGTTGGGAAATGCGTAAGTTTGTGGGAGGGACGCTCCGGCGGATGGTGGCGTGTCGCGGCTTTCCGCCCCGCAAAGTCACTCCACCATCAGCAGGGTGCGGTCGCGACGGTAGCCGCGATAGAAAGGCTGGCTGTCGTCGTGGCTGTAGACTACCAGGCATATACGCCCTATGATTAGGCTTTCGGGCACGGGGCCGAACACGCGGCTGTCCACGGTGTCTTCGCGTGCGATGGCTTCCATCCAGTAATAGTCTTCCGGGGCGCAGGTGGCATCGCGTCCGGGCACCACCATCGAGCCGTAGGCAGTGCCCACGGTGTCGCCGGGCAGGGCGACGCAGCGGCAGACGAACACGCCGGGCGTGTCCGTCGGGCTGTCGAATGCCACGATGTCGCCCACCTTCACGCTGTCGGCGCAGAAGCGTCCGTAGCCGAACAGGCCGTCCAAGCCTCCCGTGCGCAGGCCGTAGCTCCAGCGGTTCACCAGCACGCGGTCGCCTTGCAGCAGGGTAGGCTCGAAGCCGTTGCCGCTGACGGTGTACATGGCGAAAAACAAACAGCGGAACAGCATCACGGCCAACGCCGCGACGGCCAATGCCAGAATGGATTTCAGCCATGCCCTCATCAGACTGTGTTTTTACTTGATGTTGTCAACAAACTTGAATATGCGGTTCCACCTCACGCCGCTGAAGCCGCCGCGGTCCGGGTTGCTCGACCACCAGATGAAGATGGGCTTGCCCACGATGTGGTCTTCGGGCACGAAGCCCCAGTAGCGCGAGTCTGCCGAGTTGTGGCGGTTGTCGCCCATCATCCAGTAATAGTCCATCTTGAATGTGTAGCTCGTGGCCTCCTTGCCGTTGATGAATATCTTCCCGTCGCGCACGCTGAGGTCGTTTCCCTCATAGACGCGGATGGGTCGCTCGTAGATGGGCAGGTTGTCGAGCGTGAGGTTTATGCTCTCGCCCTTGGCCGGAATCCATACGGGGCCGTAGTTGTCGCGCGTCCAGTGCATGTTGCCGTCGAGCGGATAGGTGTCGGTGTGGCCTGTGTCGGTGTTCGGCTCGATGCTTTCCACCAAGTCGGGGCGGCCTTTCAGGGCTGCCACCGCGCGGTTTGTCAGTGGCATATACCCCATGGTGTTGAGGCTCATCAGGTCTTCGTTGGATATGCCCAGCTCGTTTACGAGGTCTTCGGGCAGCGACTGCCTCAGCTTTACGTAGTAAGAATACTGCACGTTGTCGGGCTCTTTGTTGGGCTTGCCGTCAAGGTAGATGATGCGGTCCTTTATCTGCAGCGTCTGGCCGGGCAGACCCACGCACCGCTTCACGTAGTTTTCGCGGCGGTCGGTGGGGCGGCTTATCACCTCGCCATACTCTCCGGGGTTGGCCGTGATGTACATGCGCCCGACATCGTAGACCGCGCTGAAGAAAGCCCTGCGCTCCATGGGCGTGAGAGAGTCGGGGCATTGGTAGACGCCGGCTATTTGGTAGCCTATTCCGTAGCACAGCTGGTAGAAGTCGGCGGCCTGGTATTGCTTTGCCGAGCAGAGCGTGTCGCCCGACGGGTAGTTGAACACCACGATGTCGTTGAGCCGCACTTTGCCAAGCCCGTCAACGCGGCGGTAGTCCCAGTGCGGCCATTCCAGATACGACTTGCATTCCACCACGGGCAGCGTGTGCTGCGTCAAGGGCATCGTCAAGGGTGTCTGGGGTATGCGCGGGCCGTAGCTCACCTTGCTCACGAAGAGGTAGTCGCCCGTGAGAAGCGACTTCTCGAGGGAGCTGGACGGTATGACGTAGTTTTGAAAGAAAAACAGGTTGATGAAGTAAACGGCCACGAGGCTGAACACAATGGCATCGACCCACGACATGACGAACCTGACCGGAGGCTCGGCGTCTTTCCACCATTGCCAGCGAATCTTCTTCGTTATGTAGACATCGAATATGAAAGGCAGCACAAGCAGGCCCCACCAGCTTTTCACCCACAACAGGAACAGCAGGTAGAGCGCCGTCACGATGCCGAACTTTATCCATTGCTTGCGCATGTTTCTTTTGGTTTGCATTGCCATCGTCTGTTGCTTTTGGTCGTTTTAGAACTTGAACATGTCGCTGATGGTGAGCAGTCCGTCGTGGTCGCGGGTGTATTCGGCGGCCAGCACGGCTCCGAGCGCGAAGCCCTTGCGCGAGTGGGCGTCGTGGGTTATGGTTATGCAGTCGGCCTCGCTGTCGTAAACGATGCTGTGTATGCCAGGCACTTCGCCGCGCCGGATGGCGTCTATGCGCAGCTCGTCGGGGGCGCAACGCTCCGTGCCGCTTATGCTGCCGTCGGCTGCCGTCACCGTTCCTTTCACCCATCCGGCTTTGCGGTCAAGGCGTTCCACGACTTCCTCGCCCAGCGTGATGGCCGTTCCGCTGGGCGCGTCGAGCTTGTGCACGTGGTGGGTCTCCTCCATCCTCACGTCATACTGCGGGAATGAGTTCATTATCGAGGCCAGATAGCGATTGACGGCCGAGAAGATGGCCACGCCTATCGAGAAGTTGGATGCCCAAAAGAGCGTCTGCCCGCCCTCGGAGCACATGCGTTCCACGTCGGCCTTGTGGTCATTGAGCCAGCCCGTGGAGCCGCTCACCACTTTCACTCCCTTGGCAAAGGCTTTGAGGTAGTTGCCGTAAGCGGCCGTGGGGTTGGTGAATTCTATGGCTACGTCGGCCGAGGCGAACTCCGGAGAGTCGAAGTCCTGCTGGTTGTCTACGTCTATGATGCTTACGATTTCATGGCCGCGGCTTCGGGCGATTTGCTCTATCATCTTGCCCATCTTGCCGTAGCCGATTAATGCTATTTTCATAACTGGTTTGAATTAAAACGTTGCAAAGTTAGTGATTTTTGTCCATATTCGACTGGCTTTCAGCTAAAAAATAGCTTGCGGACGGCTGTGGGCGGGCCGTTGGGGCTTCATCGCGCGCAAGGCAGGAGCGGTAGGGTCGGAAGACGCTTTGCCATTCGTGGTGTCGGTAAGGCCGTCCGTGGCGGTGGAGCGTGTGCGCGGCGGTGGCGGTGAGCTAAAAATCACACTCTTTCTTGCTTTCACGCGGAATATTGTGTATCTTTGCGCTGCGTTTGAATATTGTCACTACGGCATGGAACAACTGCTGCACTACGTTTGGAAGCACCGCCTATTCCGGCCCGTGGGGCTGAGAACCATCGACGGGCGCGAGGTGGAGGTGATAGACCCGGGGCTGCACAACGGCGATGCGGGGCCTGACTTTTTCAATGCCAAGGTCAAGATAGGGGGCACGCTGTGGGTGGGCAATGTCGAGATTCACGACCGCTCTGCCGACTGGCGGACTCACGGCCACGGCACCGACGCAGCATACGACAACGTGGTGCTCCATGTGGTTGGCCTGGCCGATGCCGATGTGACCGATAGCCATGGCCGCAGCGTGCCGCAGGTGGAAATGGAAGTGCCGGCGGCGGTGGCCGACAACTACCGCGAATTGCTGTCGGCAGACACATATCCGCCGTGCCACCGCATCGTGCCGCGGCTGCCGCGTCTCACCGTCAGTTCGTGGATGGCGGCGTTGCAGGCCGAGCGGCTGGGACGGAAGGCGGAGGACATAGGCCGGCGGGCGGCGTTGAAGAACGGCTCGTGGGAGGATGCTTATTTCGTAACGCTGGCGCGCAACTACGGGTTTGGCGTCAATGGCGACGCTTTCGAGGCGTGGGCCATGGCCTTGCCGCTCCAGGCGGTGGCTCACCACCGCGACGACCTGTTTCAGGTGGAGGCATTCTTCATGGGGCAGGCAGGCTTGCTCGATGGCGAGGCGGTGCCCGCGCGCTGCCGCGCCGAAGCTCTGCGCGACGGCTATCTGGCGCGCCTCGAAAGTGAATACCGTTACTTGGCGCACAAGTTCGGGCTGAAGCCCATGTCTCGTTCGCTGTGGAAGTTTCTCAGGCTGAGGCCGCAGAACTTCCCGCACATACGCATATCGCAACTGGCCACGCTATATCATGAGGGACGCACGGGCTTGAGCCTGTTGCTGGAGTGCAAGGGCGTGGACGACATAAAGCGGCTGATGGCCACCAGTGTGACGCCTTACTGGGAGACACACTATGCGTTTGGGGCTGAGAGCGCGAAGAAGTCGAAGGCTCTTTCGCCATCGTCGCTCAACCTGCTGCTGATTAATACTGCCATACCGACGCTCTTCGCTTATGGCCGGCACTCCATGAACGACGCTCTGTGCGCACGCGCTTTCGAGCTGCTCGACAGTCTGCGGGCAGAGAACAACGGCATAATACGTGCTTGGCGCGAGTGTGGGCTCGACGTGAAGACGGCGGGCGACAGTCAGGCTCTCATACAACTGAAGCGCGAATACTGTGACCGTCGCGATTGCCTGCGCTGCCGCTTTGGCTATGAATATCTGAAGAGCAAAGGGGCAGGAGCATGACATGGATGATAGGAATGGAGTTGGAGATGTGGGCGAAAGGGAGACGGAACGAGGCGATAAGGGCTGGATAGGGGCGCGTGATGGCGGTAGAACGCCTGTGCGGGGTGATTCCTGCGTCCACTTTCAGCCGTCGCGCCGTCAGAACCGTTCCGTCGCGCCGGACATTCCGGCGGCTCGTTTGTCGCCGGTGCCTGCGTGTGTCGCGTGATTTCCGTCTTCTTAACGTCGTTTTGGCTGCCCAAATGCGCATTGCCCCAATCCTCCTTGCTTGGCAAAAAGACAGAACACATGAAATATATATTTGAAACTAAAATGCTCGTTCGCGACTATGAGTGCGACATCGAGGGCATAGTGAACAATGCCAACTACCTGCATTACACCGAACATACGCGACACCTGTTTCTGAAACGGTGCGGATTGAGCTTCGCCGAGATGCACCGGCGCGGCACCGATGCCGTGGTGGCGCGCATGGAGCTGCAATACAAGGTGCCGCTGCGCTGCGACGATGAGTTCATCTCACGTCTCGCACTCCGCAAGGAGGGCTTGCGGTATGTTTTTTCACACGACATTTACCGCGCCACAGACGAGAGATTGTGCTTCCGGAGCACGGTGGACGTGGTGTGCCTTGTCAATGGACGGCTGGCCGCAAGCCCTGAGTATGACCGCGCCTTTGCGGAATACATCGACTGACGGAATGCCGCGCAGCGTCTGAAACCAACCAAACCGTACTGCCAATGAACGAACAAGAAAAGTTGTATGCCATGGCGTTGACGCGCATAAGTGGCTTCAACTTTGCCACTGCCTTGGCTCTCTATCGGCATGTGGGTAGCGCCACTGCCGTCTACGACCACCGAAACGACATCTGCAGCGTGGCGGATAACTGTTCGCCACGCCTCGTCGCAGCCATCAAGAACTGGGATGAGGCACTGCGGCGCGCCGAAGATGAAATGGCTTTTGCGACCACGCACGGCATCAGCATACTGACCATGGGCGATGTGGATTATCCCCGTCGCCTCGTGGAATGCGCCGACGCGCCCATCGTTCTCTATTATCGAGGGTCGGCAGACCTTAACCAAGCCAAAGTGGTGAGTGTCGTGGGCACGCGCCATTGCACCGCTTATGGACAGGATCTCGTGCGGCGGTTGGTGCATGGATTGCGGGCATTGTGCCCCAAGGTGCTGGTGATCAGTGGTCTGGCCTATGGCGTTGACGTGTGTGCGCACCGCCAGGCACTTGTCGAAGGTTATGAGACCGTGGGTGTATTGGCTCACGGGCTGGATCGTCTCTACCCTCCGCGACACCGCGACACGGCGCACCGGATGCTCGGACAGGGCGGCTTGATTACGGAATTCATGACCGGTACCAATGCGGACAAGCCCAACTTCGTGCGCCGCAACCGCATTGTGGCGGGCATGGCCGATGCCACAGTGGTAGTGGAGAGCGCGGCCAAGGGCGGCGGACTGATAACCGCCGGCATAGCGCGCAGTTACAGTCGTGATGTGTTTGCGTTCCCGGGGGCGGTGGATGCGCCCTATTCCGAGGGATGCAACAACCTGATACGTGACAACGGCGCGGCTCTGATAACATCGGCCGATGACTTTGTGGCAGCCATGGGCTGGGACGACGACGCGCGGATAAGCCGCGCCCGCAAGGCAGGCATTGAGCGGACGCTTTTCCCCGAACTGTCGGACGATGAGCGGTTGGTGATAGACTTGCTCCGTAAGACCAACGATTTGCAAGTGAACATAATCACGGTGAAGACCGGATTGCCCATAAACAGGCTTACGGCCTTGCTCTTCCAACTGGAAATGAAAGGCGTGGTAAGGCCGTTGGCGGGCGGCATGTACCACTTGATAATGTAGCGTTTACGCCATGACCCAAGTGAAAAGACTCAACGACAAGACATAATGAAGATAGCAGACATAGACTTCGGGGCGAGGCCGGTGTTCCTCGCGCCGATGGAAGACGTTACCGACATCGGGTTCCGACGGCTTTGCAAGCGGTTCGGTGCGTCGATGGTCTACACGGAATTTGTCAGTGCGGAAGCCTTGGTGCGCTCGGTGAAGTCCACCACCGGCAAGCTCTTGATAAGCGATGAGGAACGCCCCGTAGGCATACAGATATATGGGCGCGATGCCGATGCCATGGTTGAGGCTGCCCGGATAGTGGAACAGGCCGGCCCCGACCTTATAGACCTCAACTTCGGATGCCCGGTCAAGAAGGTCGCTGGCAAGGGAGCAGGAGCGGGAATGCTGCAGAACGTGCCGTTGATGCTTGACATAACGAGGCGTGTGGTTGCCGCCGTGAGGTTGCCTGTGACGGTAAAGACGCGCCTCGGCTGGGATGCAGACCATATCATTATAGGTGAACTGGCGGAACGGTTGCAGGATTGCGGGATAAGTGCGCTTGCCATACATGGCCGCACCCGGGCACAAATGTACACCGGAGAAGCCTGTTGGGAGCCAATCGCAGCCGTGAAGCGCAACCCTCGGATAAGCATTCCCATAATAGGTAATGGAGACATCACTTCGGCTGAGACGGCCATGGCGGCTTTCGACCGTTATGGGGTGGACGCAGTGATGGTGGGGCGCGCCACGTTCGGACGCCCTTGGATATTCAGGGAAATGCGCGACATGCTTGATGGCCGTTCCGCGACGGCACGCCCGCTGTCTGCCGATGAGATGATAGACGTGCTCCTAGAGCAGTTGCGAATCAACGTGGAGCGCATAGACGAGTACAGGGGCATACTGCATACACGCCGTCATCTCGCCGCCACGCCTGTGTTCAAAGGCATTCCTGATTTCAGACAGACGCGCATAGCCATGCTTCGCGCCACCACCGTTGCCGAGCTGACAGGCATCATCGAGGAGGCGAGAGCAATGTTGAAAGGATCTCATGGGCGGTATGGGCAGTAGGCGGGAGGGGATGTTTGGCGTTTCCGTAGCAGTGCCCGATGGCCATCGCGGAGCGCACTGTGGCCGTTTCTCTTTTTCCATGTGGAAGCACAATGTTCTCCGCCCTTGAGCCAGAAAGGCTTGTCTTGCCCGTCAAGCGTTGCCGGTCTCAAATATTTGGCCAAGTGAAATATTTTTAGTAATATTGCAGCGAGAAACAAATTATCGCTATGCATCCATTAGAGAAATTTGCTTATTGCCCCGTGTGCGGCAGCAAACACTTCGATGTACACAATGAGAAAAGCAAGGAGTGCGACAATTGCGGGTTCACTTATTATATGAATCCGAGTGCGGCGACAGCGGCGTTCATAGTCAACGGCAATGGCGAGTTGCTCGTGGAACGCCGAGGCAAGAATCCTGCAAAAGGCACGCTCGACCTGCCGGGCGGCTTCATCGACAACAATGAGACGGGCGAAGAGGGCATAGCCAGAGAGATACGGGAGGAGACCGGGCTTGTCGTCACGTCGACACGCTACATGTTCAGTCTGCCAAACATATATCTGTATTCGGGGCTCAGCATCCGCACTCTTGACATGTTCTTCCGCTGCACCGTTGATGAGGGGGCGCAACCAGTGGCCGCCGACGATGCCGCGGAATGCTTTTGGTTGCCTGTCAGCGACATTCATACTGAGCAGTTCGGCCTCCGTTCCATACGCCAGGCTCTCTACCTCTTCATGAAAGAGTGGGAACGGGAACAGATGTAAGTAAGGCATTGCGTGGAAAATGACGCGGGGGAGATGTCGGGGTGTGCCCGTCGCGTGGAAATGTCTCACAAAGCGAGACGTATGTGTTATGCTTTGCACAATCAATTGATTGGCTGTCGCTTTCCCACCGGATTTGTTTTATGCTGCAAAAAGCCTTTCCGGCCTTATGATGTGATGTAGGGCATTTTGTCATGCAGCACGTTCTGTTTCATGTGCTGGCTCGGAATGTGCGCTGTTCGTTTTCTTTGTACAAAAACATAGAGATGGAACAAGGGGATGTGTCATAGCCGACACATCCCCTTGTTCCTTGTGACTCCGATGGGATTCAAACCCGTAACCTTCTGATCCGTAGTCAGATGCTCTATTCAGTTGAGCTACGGAGCCAACATTTGATTTGCAATTCTTTCTTGATTTGCGCTGCAAAGGTACGAAGAATAATCCAATGCACCAAATCTTTCGGCGACATTTTATCTAAAAAGTTGTTTAA
>CAZKMT010000066.1:0-10969 GCA_964554115.1 uncultured Prevotella sp. | reverse complement strand
GCGGAAAGAGTTGCCTCAATCCGATGCAAAGATAGGCAAATTAAGTGGAACAACCAACGCTGATGTAGGAATTTTATTCGAAAAGAACGGCAGTAAAGAATGTTTACAAACCGGGGAGACAAAAGGCGGCGACGGCCGAATCGCGATGCGAAACGACCCGTTTCGGCTTGCGATTCGGCCTGTTTCGCCCTCCAAAACGAGCCGTTTTACAACGCAAAACGGCACGCTTCGCAAACCGCCTGGAAACCAGACATTTGCTGTGTGCTTAGGAAGTGTTGTGGCGAAGCGATGCGCATTGCGAAATATCTTTACAAAATAACATGTCAATGCGGAAGGCAGCCGCGACACGCCGAGGCGACAAAGGCCGGGCGGAAGAACCGACCAACGACAAAGGCCGCCCGCGGCGAATGGGCGGGAAGCGGCGTGAACATGAAAAAGGCCGCAGGCTGTTTGCCTGCGGCCTCTGTAAAATCAGTAATTCTCGGCGCGAACCTGAAAATAGCTCTGCGGATGGTTGCAGACGGGGCACACCTCAGGCGCGGACTTGCCGATGACTATGTGCCCACAGTTGGCGCACTGCCACACTGCGTCGCCGTCTTTCGTGAACACTTTCTTGTCGCGCAGGTTATTCAGCAGCTTCAGGTAGCGTTTCTCGTGCTCCTTTTCGATGGCTGCCACGCCGTCGAACTTATCGGCAATCTCCATGAAGCCCTCCTCGCGAGCCTCCTTGGCCATGCGCGCATACATGTCTGTCCACTCATAGTTCTCTCCTGACGCGGCCTCCTCGAGGTTTGCTTCCGTGCCGGATATTTCGCCTCCGTTCAGGTATTTATACCACAGTTTGGCGTGTTCCTTCTCGTTGAAAGCCGTCTCCTCAAAGATGGCAGCCATCTGCACGAAGCCGTCTTTCTTTGCCTTCGAGGCGAAGTAAGAGTACTTGGCGTGCGCCATCGACTCGCCGGCAAACGCCTCGCGCAGGTTCTTCTCGGTCTTTGTTCCCTTCAGGTCCTTGCCCATTTCCTTAAACTTGCTCGCGGGTACCTTGCACTTCGGGCACACCTCGGGAGCCTCATTGCCTTCGTGGATATATCCACATACGGTGCAAATAAATCTCTTGTTCATAAAGTATTTGTTTGGTTTTGTTAATTATGTATTGACGAATCACTCTCAACAGCCTGCCGCGGCACAACCCGAGCACACCCCCTTGTAATACAGCTGCACCTCATCCACCGCGTTGCCGTCAATGCTTCCGCCCGCAGGCAACGGCGGAACCGCCGCGTCGGCGATGTCGTATATCTTGCTGCAACGCTTGCAATAAAAGTGCGCATGGGGTGCCGTCGTGCTGTCGTAGCACACGCGGTGCTCATCGATGGTTATCATCTGCGCCACATTGTGCTCGGAGAAGAGGCGCAACGTGTTGTACACGGTGGTACGACTGAGGGTCGGCATCCTCTTCGCAAGCCCTGCGTACACCTCTTCCACCGTCGGATGGGTCAAGTGCGACATCAGGTATTCCAATATCATCATGCGTTGCACCGATGGTCTCAAGCCGCATTCCTCAAGCCGCCTGTAGGCTTCTTTCTCGTTTACTGCCATGCCTGTCTTGTTTTCTTTGATTGCAAAGATACGACAATATTTCCAATCGGCAAAGAAATATTGCAAAAATTACAATATTGGATTGTATTTTATACACTATACAAATAATTATCATAGCCATTACAGGACGTTATCAGGTATCAATCAGCTACTTATCACCATACACTCTTCATTGGAAATAAAATAAACGAAAGGAGCAGTCAAACAATAAAATCAGCTCACGCCACAGCATTCACAGGCAAAACGGAGGCAAGAAACATCCGGAAACAGGCTCACACCGCACATGACACAACAAACGGGAGCAGGAACTTAAAGGCCGCACAGGCAGAGCAACGCACACCCCCGCACGACAGGCAGGCCGCAAACGAACCACGGATTTTGCGGCGCGGCGCACGGAAAACGCAAGCCCGCGCCTGCGATTTATCCGCATTCACTTCGCACAATCGATTTTTTACATTAACTTTGCACAAGCGAAGCGACAAGCGGAAGCGTGGCGCGACAGACGCCCGCCGCCCAAGGCATCGCTCACACGCAAACCAAAGCGAAAGCATCGCTCACTCAACAACGACCTATGGACGACGACAACAACATGGCCAACGCGCCGGCCGGCGAAGAGAGGAAACCCGGAGGAATGACCCTGCGCACCGAGGGACTGGTGAAACGCTATGGCAAGCGCACCGTGGTAAACGACGTCTCGATAAAAGTAAGGCAAGGGGAGATAGTGGGACTACTGGGCCCCAACGGTGCCGGCAAGACCACCTCGTTTTACATGACCACGGGGCTGATAGTGCCGAACGACGGGCACATCTATCTTGACGACCTCGAAATAACGAAGTATCCCGTCTACAAGAGAGCCCGCGCCGGCATAGGCTACCTGGCCCAGGAGGCCAGCGTGTTCCGCAAGCTGAGCGTGGAGGACAATCTCCGCGCCGTGCTCGAGATGACGGGAAAGCCCGCGGATTACCAAAAAGAGAAGCTGGAAAGCCTGATAAAGGAGTTCAGGTTGCAAAAGGTGCGCAAGAACAAAGGCGACCAACTGTCGGGAGGCGAGCGCCGCCGCACGGAAATTGCCCGGTGCCTGGCCATCGACCCCAAGTTCATAATGCTCGATGAGCCTTTCGCCGGCGTAGACCCCATCGCCGTGGAAGACATTCAGCAGATAGTGTGGAAGCTGAAGTACCGCAACATCGGCATCTTAATCACCGACCACAACGTGCAGGAGACCCTCTCCATAACAGACAGGGCATACCTGCTCTTCGAGGGAAAGATACTGTTTCAAGGCAGCCCCGAGGAGCTGGCCTCAAACAAGATTGTGCGCGAGAAATATCTCAGCAACAGCTTCGTGCTCCGCAAGAAAGACTTCCAGCTGATGGAAGAGGAGCGCAAGGCGCGCGAAGCCGAAGAAAACAACGAATGAAAAGGAAGCGGGAAATCGGGCCGCAATCGCCGCACGGCTTCCAACCCGTCCACGGCCTTGCCGTCCGGGGCTTACGGAATGGCCGAAGCCAGCTTGCCACGCAAGGCTCGCAGACGGCATGAATGCGGCGCGGCGATGCCACTGAAGCCATCGCCGCGCCGCCGGCACACGCCGGCTTCAGATGGAGTAGCCCCACTCTTTCAAGACATACCCCCAATTGTCTTTTACTAGTTGCAGCGTGCGGTCATTGTACTTATAACTGTTTTTCTTGTAGCCTTTCTTCTTTTCCGTATAGGCAAGAATGGCTTTTTCGGCTTCCTTGAAGCCCGGCAGGCCGAGGTCGCCGTAGATTTGGCGTGTCATGCCAAAGGCATCGGCCTCGTAATCCTCAAACTTGACCTCCACGAGGTTGCCTTTCGGTATCAGCTCCCTGTCCGCCCGGTATTTATTGTAGAGCTTCGTGTAAACGGTAAGGATATTGCTCTCAAGCTCCTCGTTGGTTATGTTCTCCAGCTTCAGCGGCTGTATGGTGGTGGTGAAGAAGCTGCGCGTGCTCTCGAACACGGTGTAAGGATTGCGCATCAGGTATATGAACTTGGCATCGGGAAACATCTTCACTATCTCGCGCACGCGCCCCGTATGCGGCGGATTCTTAGAGAGGAACTGCGTGCCGTGGGTGTTCCACAGGCTTATCTTTATCAGTTTGGTGAACACCTCTTCAAACACGCGGAGTTCCTCCGGCGTAATTCGCTCGAAAGTGAGAAAGCGGTCGCAATATTCCTGCATGTATTTCGGGAAGAACCAAAAGTTGTAATACGTGTAGGGCATCATGTTGCCAAGGGCGAACTCCTCCTCTTGCGGCAAGTCCACAGCCAGCTCCATGTTGTCCGTGGGACGCTTGTCGGGCATCAGCCACGCCATGTTTTTCTTGAAAAAAGACTGGCCGAACATCATCAGGTGGGGAAACACGGTCTGGTAAGTGGTGTTATAGCCGAAGTGTTTGTCGCACGAAAACACATTGTGCATGAACGTGGTGCCGCTGCGCCAGTGGCCGAGGATGAACACGGGAGGGTGCTCCAGCGGCTTGTCGGCAAGCAAACGGCGGTAGCGCGAATCCTGGATTGGCGTGAGGAGGCTCAGCAGACGGCACACGCCCTTGGTGAGCGCGTACTTCTTCCTGTAGCCCCTGTCAATGGCGCGCCCATCGCAGACGTTCCTGAACGTATTCCAGTCGGCACCCACGAGGGTGTTTATCGGCAGTTTGTTGAATTCGAGTAATCCCATATTATTATGCTTCGTTTATTATGTCTTCCACGGCCTGCGACATCTTGTCGGGCGCTATGCCCCACACGCCGGGCCGCCTATGCGTATCGGAGCCTATGCAAAGGCACACGTCGGCGTCATCGGCGGCGACGTCGCCCCTGTCGGCACAGCAAGCCACCACTATGCCGCCACCGGCCAAGCGGCGCGCCACGGCGGGGGCGTCGCCTCCAGGACAGACACCGGGAGTGAGCGCAACGGCGTAACGCCCGATGTCGAACAGGCGGCGTTCCAGCGTCAGCGCAAGCAGACATTGCTGCGCTTCGGTGCCGCCACTTATCCAATAGACGCGCCCCTGCTGGCCGAGCCTCTCTTCGCGCTCCCTGCCGCCAACCATCGATTCGCCCCGTTCCATGCGCATCTTGTCGCCATCGCTTATGGGCGTGAAGAGCTCAGAGCTGTCTGCCCGCCCTGTAATCATGCCCACGGCCGACGTGTTGTTGGTCACGGGGTCTATCAGTATGAACGAGCCGCAGCACTTGTTCGCCAAATAAGAGTCGAAGAACAGTTCCTTGCTTGTGGTAATTACGACTTTCCCAATCTCGTTCAGCTTCAGCGCATCCACATTGGTCTGCTCCATCGTGTTCACGTCAACGCGGTAGCGTATGCTGTCGATGCGGGCACGGGTGGTGTTGGTAGTCTGCTTGAGATAGAACTGCGTGGCGGCATCCATGGGCGTTTCGTCCATCCACACGAGCATGGCCTCGAAACAACGCCCGACGCACGGCGTGTTGTCAGGATGCACAAGCATCTCGCCGCGCGACACGTCAATCTCGTCGTCGAGCGTAATCGTGACGCATTGCGGCGGGAAAGCGCGGTCAAGGTCGCCATCGTAGGTGACAATGCTTTTCACTCTGCTCTTCTTGCCCGACGGCAACGCCATCACCTCGTCGCCCTTGCGCACCACGCCGGAAGCCACCTTGCCGCAGAACCCGCGGAAATTCAAGTTGGGGCGAAGCACATATTGCACGGGGAAACGAAAGTCGGCGAAGTTCTGGTCGCTGCCCACACTGACCGTCTCAAGGAAGTCGAGCAGGGCCGGCCCATCGTACCACGGCGTGCGTTCCGAACGCTCCACCACATTGTCGCCATCGAGGGCAGACAGCGGTATGCACTGTATGTCGGGTATTCCGAGCGGGCGCATGAAGTCCATATAGTCGGCAACAATCTTGTCGAATACCTCTTTCGAGAAGTCCATCAAGTCCATCTTGTTCACCGCAAGCACCACATGCTTTATGCCCAAGAGCGACACGAGGAAAGAGTGGCGGCGCGTCTGCGTAATCACTCCGTTGCGCGCGTCCACAAGGATGATGGCCAACTGGGCTGTGGAGCCGCCGGTTATCATGTTGCGCGTGTATTGCTCATGTCCCGGAGTGTCCGCAATGATGAACTTGCGGTTGTTGGTCGAGAAGTAGCGGTAGGCCACGTCGATGGTTATTCCCTGCTCACGCTCGGCCTTGAGACCGTCGAGCAGCAACGCATAGTCTATGTGGTCTCCGGCGTTGCCCATGCGCTTGCTGTCACGTTCGAGCGCGTCGAGCTGGTCTTCGTATATCTTTTTGCTGTCGAAGAGAAGCCTGCCTATAAGCGTCGACTTGCCATCGTCTACCGAACCTGCGGTGAGCAAGCGCAGCAAATCTTTCTTCTCATCGTTGTCGAGGAACTCCTCGATGGACATCTTTTTGCTTTGCAAGTTGCCTATGTCGTTCATTTTTTCACTGTTTTTTGTCTGGGGAATGGAACTAAACAAGAGGGATGTGACTGCGCAACTGACCCGAGCGCAAGGAGCCGGTGCGTAGAAGTCGCTGTGTCGGCGCTTATAAAAGCCGGAGGGCACGGGCGGAAAGCCCATGCGGCATTGCCGACACGAACCTGCAAAACGCCCGGAATGGGGCACTCGCCGAAATGCGGACGCAACACCATGCCGCGCTTTTCCATCATCAGCAGCTTCTTCTCCGTCCTCGCCCGGACATGTTCCACTCCATAAGTCCACTCTCTCGATTCAGAAATACCCCTCGCGTTTCTTCTGCTCCATGCTCGAGTCTTGGTCGAAGTCTATGACGCGCGTGGTGCGTTCCGACTTTGTGGTGGTCATCATCTCCTCCACGATTTTCTCTATTGTGTCAGCGTCTGACTCCACCGCACCCGTCAACGGCCAACAGCCAAGCGTGCGGAAGCGTATCATCCGCGTCTCTATCCTGTCGCGATATTGTTCGGGCAGACGGTCGTCATCGGGCATTATAAGTGTCCCGTCGATGTTTACGCATGGCCGCATCTTCGCAAAATAGAGCGGCACTATGGGTATTTTCTCTATGCGAATGTACTGCCACACGTCAAGCTCTGTCCAGTTTGACAGCGGGAAAACACGTATATTCTCACCTTTCCTGACGCGGGTGTTGTAGATGTCCCAAAGCTCCGGCCTCTGGTTTTTGGGATCCCACTGGTGGAACTTGTTGCGAAACGAGAAGATGCGCTCCTTGGCCCGCGACTTCTCCTCGTCGCGGCGGGCTCCCCCAAAAGCCGCATCAAACTTGTATTTGTCGAGCGCATCGAGCAGCGCATGGGTCTTCATGAGGTCGGTATGCACCTTGCTGCCATGCGTAAACGGCCCCACGCCCTCACTGAAAGCCTTCATGTTAGACTCCACGATGAGCTTCCAGCCGTGGCTTTTCGCATAATCATCGCGAAACGTCAGCATATCCTTGAACTTCCATTTGGAGTCGATGTGCATCAGCGGAAACGGCGGCTTGCCCGGATAGAAAGCCTTCTCGGCCAAGTGCGCCATGACCGACGAGTCCTTGCCGATGCTGTACAGCATCACGGGATTCTCAAACTCGGCCGCCACTTCGCGTATGATGTATATCGACTCGGCTTCAAGTTGCTTAAGGTGGCTGAGATTGTACACTTCTGCCATATATGTTCAGTTTTGCTTGTTTATTCTTGGCAATATATGCCCGAGGATGTCCGCCACGCTCTCTCCGAGCGGCTGTGCCGACGTATCGATGGTCATGGCCGGCGCAGACGGAATCTCGAAAGGTGCCGACACGCCCGTAAAATGGCCTATCTCGCCGCGACGCGCCTTGGCGTACAGCCCCTTCACGTCGCGTTCCTCGCACACACGCAGCGGCGTGCTGACGTAAATCTCGAAGAAATCCGCCTCGCCCACTATCGCGGCAGCCATGCGGCGCAGCTCCTCGCTGGGGCTTATGAATGCCGCTATGGTGACGATGCCCGTGTCGACAAACAGCCGCGCCACCTCGGCTATGCGGCGTATGTTCTCCCGTCGGTCGGCTTCCGAGAAGCCGAGGTTGCTGTTTATGCCCGTGCGTATGTTGTCGCCGTCCAGGATGCGGCACAATATGCCGCGCCGCTGCAGCTCGCGTTCCACGGCGATGGCCAGCGTGCTCTTGCCCGAACCGCTCAGTCCGGTCATCCACACCATCAGCCCACGCTGCCCGAGCAAGGCCTCCTTGTCGGCGCGCCCGAGCATCCTGTCAAATATGGGATATATATTTTCCATTCGCTGAGGTTTGATTACGCCGTCGTGGCGAACGGCCACACTATCGGTATCAGTACGACGGAAATCACCATCACCAATATATCCATCGGCACGCCAATCTTCAGGAAGTCGGTGAACTTATAGTTTCCCGCACCCTGCACGATGAGGTTGGTCTGATAGCCTATCGGAGTGGCGAAGCCCGCCGATGCAGATATGCAGATGGCGATAAAGAAAGGCATGGGGTCGACGCCAAACTTCGCAGCCGTCTCCAGTGCCAACGGGAAAGCCAGCGCGGCGGCGGCATTGTTTGTTATCAACTCCGTTATGACGAGCGTCACGAAATACAACAGAGCCAACGCGCCCCACGCTCCGAGCGACCCGGACACGCCCTTGATGAATTCGGCAATGAGCGCGGCCAGCCCCGACTCTTCCATGGCTGAGCTGATGGCAAAGGCGCAGGCTATGGTTATGAGAATGTCCCAGCTGATATACTTGGTGTACTTCTTCGGGGGGAACAGCTTGAGCCATGCCATGAGCACCGCCGTGACCGAGGCGAAGAAGAACATGTCGAACTTGACGTCGGGGAAGCGTTCCTGTATGGCGGGCAACTCGCCCACGGTGGCTCCCGCAATCATTATGATGAGCAGTATCAAGGCCGTCCATTTCTTCCACACCGGCATGTGCCTGGTGGGAATATCCTTGCTGTTGGTCATCATAAGGAATACAGACGAATCGCCCCACGTGCGCGTAAACGCCTCGTCGGCCAGCAACACGAGCGTGTCGCCCTCCTGCAAGCGCACCTCTCCGAAGTTGGCGGTAATCACCTGACCGCCCTGCCTTATCTCTTTCACCTCGGCTCCATAGCGTCGCTTGAAGTCGAAATTCTTCAGTTTCCGCTTCAAGCCTGGGAAGCGTGAGCCCAGCACCACCTCGACGACGTGACGCTCGGTGACTTCGGATGAGTCCGCCTCTTCGTCCTCAAACCTGTCCGGCCTCTCTTTGGGCAGCAGTTTCTTCGATGTGAATATTATGAAAAGCAGACCCGCAATGGTTATCGGAATGCCGACATACGCAAGGTCAAACATCTTCAGTCCGCTAAATCCGCGGTCTATCATCATGCCATGAACCACCAGATTGGTAGACGTGCCTATCAACGTACACAAGCCGCCGAGAATGGTCGCATAAGACAGCGGGATGAGGAACTTGGTGACCGGCAGCCCTATTCTCTTCGCCCAATTCTTCAGGATAGGGGCAAATATGACCACCACCGGCGTATTGTTGAGAAACGCAGACACGCCGGCCACAATGGGGAGAATGCGCGTCTGGGCCGTGGCCACCGTGGTTTCGCGCTCCGGCAGCAGCTTCTTCACCACCGTGCTGAGCGCACCACTTTGGCGTATGCCCTCGCTGACGAGGAAAAGCAGCGCGACGGTTATCATGCCGCGGTTGCTGAACCCGGCCACCATCTGTCTTGGCGTTATGATTCCAGCCGCCATGAAAACCACCACAAGGCTGAGCAACACTATGCCCGGCCTCATCTTGTCCATGATGAGTGCCGCGAGCATACATATCAAGCCTATCAATACGAAAGCTATTTCAAACGTCATGCCAATATTGTTTTGGTGCGTACTATGAACCACGGATTATGCAGGTCGGCCTTGTTGTAAGACAACGGTTGCCCGTCATCAGCCCGAACTACCTCGCAACCGGCAGCGGCGGCCACGGCATGTCCCGCGGCAGTATCCCACTCCATGGTCGGCGCAAAGCGCGGGTAGACATCGGCCACTCCCTCGGCCACCATGCAAATCTTCAGCGAGCTGCCCCGCGACATGGCAACCATGTCGGCATGGGCGGCCTGCAATCTCTCTACGTAAGCGCGCGTCTCGTCATTCATGTGAGAACGCGACGCCACGACTGTAAACGGGCGACTGCCCCTCGGCAACGGCAACGCCACCGACGCGGCGGCAAGCTCGCCCATGTCAGCAAAGCGGTGTGCGAGATCCACTCCCGAAGCCTTGCCGGCCCCGATGCCGCACAAGCCCCAGTAAAGCTCGCGCCGCACCGGCCCGAACACCACTCCGAGCACGGGCGTTCCGCCCTCGGCAAGGGCAATGTTGACTGTAAAATCGCCGTTTCGCTTTATGAATTCCTTGGTGCCATCGAGCGGGTCCACTATCCACAAACGCCCGCACCGGTGGCGTTCCTCATCTGAAGCCTGCGCGCGCTCTTCGCTGAGCACGCATATTCCGGTGTCATCAAGCGCATGGGAAATGGCGGCATCGGCGCGCATGTCGGCCTTCGTGAGCGGCGAGCCATCGGCTTTTGTCTCTACGCCGAAGTCTTGTCGCGGGTCGTCATACACCGTCATTATCTCCTTCCCCGCAGCTATCGCGGCGTTGACCGCCGTCAGCAGCAGCCGTTCTTTCGTTTCCATTGTCGTTCGTCGTTTATTTTGTATGGGAACGGAGCCATATCAGTTAATGCCTGTTGGTTGCCAAGCAAACGCCATTCGGAAAAGAAAGTGTGCCTGTTCTCTGTGCAATCGGCGCAACTTGAGCCATGCAAAGGTAATATCAAAATCATTGCTACTGCAAACAAATCACTTTATTTTATCTGTTATTAACACAAAAGGTTGCCGAATATTCCACTATGAACAACATAAAGGCAATAAAGAACATACCGAAAGCAGGCCTTCTCGGGCAAAACCCACGGAAACGACAAAACCTTGCCTGCAACCCTCGCCAATGCCCCTGCGCCGCCAGACGGCCTGTCGCAACGACAACACTGCATCGGGAAAACGCCACGCAACCATTATTATACATAAGGTATATATGAAGCTTTCCGTTCTCCACATGCAATCAAGCAGACACAAGAACATATAGTAGCCCGGAAACCCGACACAGAGAATAAAACCATTATTCAGAATATGACAAATTCTTCGCTCGGCTGATGAAAATGCCGGCGACGGCAGGCGTTTGTTTGTTTTGCGGTATCAAAAGACACCACGGCACGAAATAATCCACAAAAAGTTTGGCCGTTTCGGGCAAAGTCACTACCTTTGTTCCCGCTTAACGTGAGCAAGGGGCGCTTAGCTCAGTTGGTTCAGAGCGTCTGCCTTACAAGCAGAGGGTCGGGGG
>CAZKMT010000065.1:0-11366 GCA_964554115.1 uncultured Prevotella sp. | reverse complement strand
GTTCCCCGGAATACAGGAACATGGAGACGAAAACGCCAAGAAACCGCTTCATCCTACAATCCGCCACGCATGACTCGCATAATTGGCAGATGCTGCAAGAAACCAGTTGCCGCAAATAAAAACACGGCGACACGACCGCCATTGCGTGCCGCATGGGCGGTAAATAATGTTTACAAACAAACAGACAGCAGGCGACGGCAACCGTTTCAGCCTGCGAAACGGCCCGTTCGGGAGGGCAAAACAGGCCGTTTCGGGTCGCGAGACGCGCCATTTCGCAGCCCGAAACGGCACACATAGCAAACCATCTGGAAACCAAGCACTTGCAAAGACTGCCGAAAGCATCGGCAAAGCCGCGCGCTCCATGAAATATTTTTACAAAAACAGCTTTCCGCAACAAGGCTGACGCCCGCAAAACCGTATTTTCAACAAGCCGCACCGACACCGCCCCTCTGCCGACGGGCACCGCACTCGCCGGATTCACCGACGCCATATCAGTTAATTATCATGCAAATCTTTGCCATGTTCATTTTTTTTAGTAATTTTGCATGTTGTTTATTGCTTAAATGAGCTTACGCAAATAAAATAATAAAAACATATCAATCGTGGCAGAAACAAAGTACATCTTCGTCACAGGCGGTGTGGTATCGTCGCTCGGCAAGGGCATCATATCGTCATCCATCGGCAAACTCCTGCAGGCGCGAGGCTACAACATCACCATCCAGAAGTTCGACCCATACATCAACATCGACCCCGGCACCCTCAACCCATACGAGCACGGCGAGTGTTACGTGACAGTGGACGGGGTTGAGACCGACCTCGACTTGGGGCACTACGAGCGCTTCACAGACATACAGACCACAAAGGAGAACTCACTTACCACCGGACGCATCTACAAGGCCGTGATAGACAAAGAGCGGCGGGGCGACTATCTCGGCAAGACCATCCAGGTGGTACCGCACATCACCAACGAAATAAAGCGCAACGTAAAGTTGCTCGGCGAGAAGAAGCACTACGACTTCGTGATAACGGAAATCGGAGGCACTATCGGAGACATCGAAAGCATGCCTTTCCTTGAGGCCATCAGGCAGATAAAGTGGGAAATGGGGAAGAACGTCGTGTGCGTACACCTCACTTACGTGCCTTACCTGCGGGCCGCAGGCGAATTCAAGACAAAGCCCACACAGCACTCTGTGAAAGACCTGCAAAGCGCGGGCATACAGCCTGACGTGCTCGTGCTGCGCACCGAAAAGCACCTCACTGACGCCATATTGAAGAAAGTGGCCGCCTTCTGCAACGTGGATTCCGATTGCGTGGTGCAAAGCGAAGACCTCCCGTCCATCTACGAGGTGCCCGTAAACATGCTCAACCAAGGGCTTGATGCCGCCATAATGAAAAAGCTGGGCATGGAAACGGGCGAGAAGCCCACCCTCGGGCCTTGGCGGCGCTTCATCGAACGGCGCAACAACGCCACCGAGGAAGTGCACATCGGGCTTGTGGGCAAATACGACTTGCAGGACGCTTACAAGAGCATACGCGAGAGCCTGTCGCAAGCCGGCACATACAATGACCACAAGACCATACTCACTTTCATCAATTCGGAAAAGATAACGGAAGAGAACGTGGCCGAAAAACTGAGCGGACAGGATGGCATTGTGATATGCCCCGGTTTCGGCCAGCGCGGCATAGAGGGAAAAATAATCGCCGCGCACTACACACGCACGCACAACATTCCGACACTCGGCATCTGTCTCGGCATGCAGATGATGGTCATTGAGTTCGCGCGCAACGTGCTGGGCTACGCCGACGCCAACAGCCGCGAGATGGACGAGAAGACCGAACACAACGTGATAGACATAATGGAGGAGCAGAAAGACATAACGAACCTTGGCGGCACGATGCGGCTCGGCGCTTACGAGTGCGTGCTGCGCCAGGGGTCGCGCGTCATCGACATATATAAAAAGGAGCACATACAGGAACGCCACCGCCACAGGTATGAGTTCAACAACGTATACCAAGCCGAATTCGAGAGGAACGGCATGATGTGCGTAGGGCGCAATCCGGAAAGCGACCTCGTGGAAATAGTGGAGATACCGGGACTGAAATGGTATGTCGGAACGCAATTCCACCCCGAATACCAGAGCACCGTGCTCAACCCACATCCGCTCTTCCTCGATTTCGTGAAAGCGGCGATAGCAAACAAAACAGCAACAACGGCGAAAACCAACAAGTAACATTCCACAAGCGACATGAACAAAAACACAGTCACAGGACTCATACTGATGGCGCTGCTCCTATTTGGCTACGGATGGTTTGTGCAACCATCGGAAGAAGAGATAGCCATGCAGCGCAGGCAGGATTCCATATCAAACGCCATCAGGCAAAAAGCCGAACAAGCGGAAAAGATTGCCGAGGAGACCCGCAGGGCGGAAGCGGCCGCAGCGGCCATGGGAGACACCACCGCACTGTTTCACCCATCGTTGCATGGCGAAAACAGACAGGTGGTCTTAAAGAACGGAAAGGTAGAGCTGACCCTCGAGACAAAGGGTGGCGTGATACGGAAAGCAAAGATTCTCGGGTTCAAGGACTACACGGGAGCGTCAGAGGTCACGCTGTTTGACGGCAATGACCAGAACCTGAAGTTCATGATGGCGGGCAAGACCACGAACATAATAACATCAGACCTCTATTTCACGCCATCGAACGCTACCGACACCACCGTGACGATGACGGCGCAAGCCGCCAACGGAGGCACACTGGCGATAAGCTACTCCCTGGGGCGCGACTACCTGCTCCGCATGTCTATCCGGGCAAATGGGCTGGATGGCATGTTCGCGCCCAACTATCAGGAAATGGACATCGAATGGAGCGACATGTGCCGCCAACAGGAAAAGGGGTTCACTTTCGAGAACAGATACGCCACACTCACCTATAAAGAAAAGGATGGCGGCACCGATTACCTGAGCGAGACGTCGGCCAAAGAAGACGAGACCATCGACGAGAAGCTCGACTGGGTGGCGTTCAAGAACCAATTTTTCAGTGCGGTGCTCATCTCAAAGGACGACTTTGCAGCCAATTCCGTCATGACCAGCATACCGCAAAAGAAAGGTTCCGGATACCTGAAGCAGTATGAGGCAAAACTGAAAACATTCTTCGACCCCACAGGCGCAAGGCCCACCGAACTGGAAATGTTCATCGGCCCCAACGATTTCCGGTTGCTGCAAAGCGTGGAGAAAGAGAGCGTAAGCGGCAAGGAGCTTGAGCTTCAGGAGCTCGTTTACCTCGGATGGCCATTGTTCCGCATCATCAACCGGTGGTTCACACTGTATGTGTTCGACTGGCTTACGAGCCTCGGCTTCAACATGGGCGTGGTGCTCATTCTCATCACGCTGCTACTGAAGGTCATAACATACCCTTTGGTAAAGAAAAGCTACATGAGTTCCGCCAAGATGCGTGTGCTCAGGCCGAAGATAGAAGAGGCCACCAAACAGTATGACAAGCCGGAAGACCAGATGATGAAGCAGCAGGCCATGATGGCCATGTACTCCAAATACGGAGTAAGTCCGCTCAGTGGATGTCTGCCCGTACTGATACAGATGCCCATTTGGGTGGCCATGTTCAACTTCGTGCCCAATGCCATCCAGCTTCGCGGGGAGAGCTTCCTGTGGATAAGCGACCTGTCGACCTACGACCCGATAATAGAATGGAACAAGAACATCTGGCTCATTGGCGACCACCTGAGCCTGACGTGCATCCTGTTCTGCGTGGCCAACGTGCTATACTCAATCATGAGCATGCGCCAGCAACGCGACCAGATGGTCGGGCAACAAGCCGAACAGATGAAGATGATGCAATGGATGATGTACATCATGCCGATAATGTTCTTCTTCATCTTCAATGATTACTCTGCCGGCCTCAACTTCTATTATTTCGTGTCGCTCTTTTTCAGTGCCGCAATAATGTGGCTGCTGCGCAAGACCACCAACGACGAGAAACTGCTTGCCATACTCGAAGCGCGCTACAAAGAGAACCAAAACAACCCCAAGAAGATGACCGGACTGGCGGCACGCCTCGAAGAGATGCAGCGTCAAGCGCAGGAGCTGCAACGCCAACGCGGACAGAACAAGAAGAAACAACCATAACGAATACAAAAACAGTGAGAGGGCGTTCGCTTTGGAACGCCCTCACTCCATAGACGAAAAGCCATAACACATGAACAGACTTATAGCCATAACGACAACTGCAATGATGGCAACGGGCATCAACGCGCAAAACGCCGCAACGGAAATAATAGGCAGGAACGACATAACGATAGAAAACCGCCTGATGACCCCAGAAGCCCTGTGGGTCATGGGACGCATAGCCACGGCGACAGCCTCGCCCGACGGCAAGACCATAGCCTATCAAGTGGGCTATTACAGCGTAAAAGAAAACAAGGGACACCAGGTGATTTGTCTCATAAACGCCAACGGAAAGAACAACCGCCAACTAACCAACACCGCCGAGAATGAGACTGACCCGGCATGGATAGACGGCGGACGGCGCATCGCTTTCCTCAGCGGCGGACAGCTGTGGGTCATGAATGCTGATGGCACCGGACGTGTGCAACTATCTAAATCCGACACCGACATCGAAGGCTTCAAGTTCTCACCCGATGGAACCAAGGTGATACTAATAAAGTCTATACCCTACGATGGCATAATAAAGAAGAATCCCGATGACCTGCCTCTGACGACAGGCATATTGGCGACAGACTTGATGTACCGCCACTGGGACCACTACGTGGAAAGCATACCCCATCCTTTCGTAGCTGACGTCACGCCCGACGGAATCACCGATGGCGAAGACATACTGGAAGGCGAGCCATACGAATGCCCCATGGCACCGTTCGGGGGCACGGAGCAATTGGCATGGAGCGCAGACTCGAAATCGATTGCCTACACCTGCCGCAAGAAAACCGGCCTGCAATACGCGATATCGACCGACTCCGACATCTATCTGTACGACACGGCCACAAAGCAGACCACCAACCTGTGCAAGCCCTCCGACTATACACCTGCGGAGACAGACCCTACCCGCAGCACCAGAAACCAGACTGTGAACCGCGAGGAGAATCTAAAGAACAATCCGGGCTATGATACCAATCCGCAATTCTCGCCCGACGGCAAATACATAGCATGGCAGAGCATGGCGCGTGACGGCTACGAATCCGACCGCAACAGGCTGTGCGTCTATGACATCTCGACCGGAGAGAAAAGATACGTGACCGAGAGTTTCGACTCAAACGTTGACGCCTTTTGTTGGAATCCCGACTCCAAGTCACTGTCATTCGTTGGCGTTTGGCACGGATGCGTCAATGTTTATCAAACCACTCTCGATGGCGATGTTCGCCAAGTGACCAACGACTGGGCCGACTACGTTGCCATTTCACCCGCCAACGATGGAAATAAGCTGCTTGCCATACGCCAAAGTCTTTCCGTACCGTCTGACATTTACGTCATTGACCCGGGCAAGAACGCCGACAAGACCGATGTGGAACAAATCACATTCGAGAACAAGCACATACTTGACCAACTCACTCTCGGCAAGGTGCAACAACGATGGGTGAAAACAGCCGACGGCAAGAGTATGCTCTGCTGGATTGTCCTTCCAGCCGGGTTTGATGAAAACAAGAAATATCCCACGCTGCTCTTCTGCGAAGGCGGGCCGCAAAGTCCGGTGAGCCAGTTCTGGAGCTACCGATGGAACTTCCAGATAATGGCGGCCAACGGATACGTAATCGTTGCCCCCAACCGCAGGGGCCTGCCTGGCTTCGGCACGGAATGGAACGAACAGGTGAGCGGCGACTGGACGGGACAGTGCATGGACGACTATTTGTCGGCCATCGATGACGCAGTAGAAAACATGCCTTTCGTCGACAAAGACCGCCTCGGCGCTGTCGGCGCCAGCTTCGGCGGCTTCAGCGTTTATTACCTCGCCGGACATCACGACAAGCGTTTCAAGTGCTTCATCGCTCACGACGGAGCTTTCAACCTCGAGTCGATGTACACCGACACGGAAGAAGCGTGGTTCAGCAACTGGGAATATGAGGATGCCTATTGGAACAAGCCGCTGTCGGAAAACGCACAGAAGACATACGAAAACTCGCCACACCGCTTCGTTGACAAGTGGGACACCCCCATACTTTGCATCCATGGGGAAAAAGACTATCGCATCAATTACAACCAGGGGCTAGGGGCATTCAACGCTGCGCGGATGCGGGGCATAGAGGCGGAGCTGCTCCTCTTCCCCGATGAGAACCATTGGGTGCTAAAACCACAGAACGGCATACTGTGGCAGCGCACATTCTTCAACTGGCTCGACCGCTGGCTGAAAGATTGAAACGCGCATAAGGGGCATAGCGCGGACATCCACATTTCCCGACGCCATGCCCCTTACGCGGCAATCCTGCGCAACAAGCAGGATAAGCACACAAACAAAAACAGCTACACAAAAACATAAAGAAAATGAAGACAACACAAATCAGACTTAACGACAATCCGCTGGCCAGATGGGCCGCACTGTTCATCGTGGCATTCACTATGATGGCCGCCTACTACGTCAACGATGTCATGGCGCCGCTCAAAGAAATGCTTGAGGGACAACTCCGCTGGACGAGCAGTGAGTTTGGAATGTTTACCGGAGCTTACAGCTTCTTGAACGTTTTTCTCCTCATGCTCATCTGGGGAGGTCTCATACTCGACCGTTTCGGAATACGCTTCACCGGCATCCTCGCGACGGTGTTGATGGTCGGCGGCACGCTGGCAGAATATATTGCCATAACGACATACGGCGGCACAGACAGGCTTTTCCTCGGCTATAAATTCGATGTGTTCATGGCCTCGGCCGGATATTCCGTGTTCGGCGTGGGAGCTGAGGTGGCCGGCATCACAGTGAGCAAAATCATTGCGAAGTGGTTTAACGGCAAGGAACTGGCCCTTGCGATGGGTGTGCAGGTGGCCCTGGCGCGCATCGGCTCGCAGGTGGCTTACGCCGTGGCCATCCCCATAGCCCGCAACTTCAACATCGACACGCCCCTTTTCATTGGCATGATAGTGCTGATAGGCGGCTTCATCTCTTTCCTTGCTTTCACGTTCATGGATCGCAAACTCGACCGTCAGGTGACCATCGCCACACAGTCGTCGCCGGAGGACAAGTTCTCTTTCAAGGACGTGGTGGCCGTGGTCAGCAACCCCGGCTTCTGGCTCATAGCTCTGCTATGTGTGCTGTTCTACTCTTGCGTGTTCCCGTTCCAGAAGTTTGCCACGGAACTGATGACAACGAAATATGGCGTGAGTGAAATCCTGGCGGGCACATTTGCCGGCCTGCCGGCTCTCGGCGCGCTGTTGCTCACGCCTGTCTTCGGCGGCATGATTGACAAGCGCGGCAAGGCCGCGTCCATCATGATGCTCGGCTCAACGATGCTCATCGTCGTTCACTGCATCTACGCCATACCGTTCATCAATGCCAAAGCGGTGGCCATAGCACTGATGATAGTCCTCGGCATTGCCTTCTCTTTGGTGCCTTCAGCCATGTGGCCCAGCGTAGCCAAGATATTTCCGGTAAAACAGCTTGGCACTGCATACGCGCTGATATTCTTCATCCAGAACATCGGACTGTGGGGAGTGCCGGCCTTGATTGGCCATATCCTCGACACTTATTGCATTGCGGATACCCGCGTGAGCAACGGCGTCACCACTAACGTTTACGATTACACCTTGCCGATGTGCGTGTTTACGGGCATTGCCGTGCTGTCGCTTGTTACTGCGTTCCTACTGAAAGTCGCCGACAAGAAATACGGCTATCACTTGGAAGAGGCCAACATCAAGAAATAGCAACGACAAGCTGTTCTTCATACCTCACTCCACAACGCCCTTGCGAGCATGACAGACAAGCATGAATCTTGCAGGGGCGTTCTTTATTCATATCAGCAAACAGGACAAGAAGTTGCCAAAACCGCGTCTTTCAATGAAGGCAGGAAATCTTTCCATTAAAAACACAGCTTCACCATCCGGACACTTCACCGATATGCGATTGACAGGAATGCAAGCTTTTAATCACCGCACAGAGAAACTTTTAAGTGCTTACATTGCATTATTCCTATAAAATTGCTATTTTTGCATACCGAAACATGGCAGGCAAACAATGAAACTTGCAATAATGACTAAATCCACATTCTTTGTGGAGGAAGACAAAATACTCTCTTCGCTGTTTGACGAGGGGCTTGATGACCTGCACTTGTGCAAGCCCGGAGCCGAGCCGATTTATTCCGAACGCCTGCTGACACTACTCGACGAAGACTATTATGGCAAGATAATCGTGCATGGACATTTCTACCTAAAAGACGAATACGGACTGAAAGGCATTCACATAGGCGATGCCGAAACACCGCCGCCACAAGGCTATCGCGGACACATAAGCCGCACGTGCCGGTCGATAGACGACTTAAAAGATGCCAAGAAGAAATCAAACTATGTGCTCTTGCGAGATGCGTTCGACAACCCCACAAGCAATAAAAAGGCAGCGTTCACCATCGAACAGCTTGAAGACGCTGCACGGCGCGGCCTGATTGACAAACATGTGTACGCCATCGGAGGCATCGACATCGACACCATGCACAAGGCAAAAAGCATCGGGTTTGGCGGAGTGGTGGTATGCAGCGACTTGTGGAATAGGTTTGACATCCTCAACGGCCGCGACTACGGAGAACTTATCGGACACTTTGAACGGTTGCGCAAGGCAGCAAGCTGAAACTGAAATACAAACAAACGATATAAAGATGAGTGAACAAAACTCTTACACGGTATTCTCCGGCACAAACACGAGATACCTTGCAGTAAAAATCTGCCAAAGTCTGGGGTGTCCCCTGGGGCATCTCCAATTCACAAGGTTTTCTGATGGCGAGTTTGCGGTGTCATATGAAGAGTCCATACGCGGGCGCGATGTGTTCCTCGTGCAGAGCACATTCCCCAATTCCGACAATCTGATGGAACTCCTGCTGATGATTGACGCCGCAAAGCGCGCCTCTGCAAGGACCATCAACGCCGTGATACCTTATTTCGGGTGGGCACGGCAAGACCGCAAGGACAAGCCAAGGGTGAGCATTGGCGCAAAGCTCATAGCCGACCTGCTCAGCACGGCAGGCATAGACCGCCTCATCACCATGGACTTGCATGCCGACCAGATTCAGGGTTTCTTCAATGTGCCTGTCGACCACCTGTACGCTTCCGGTGTGCTGCTGCCATACCTCCAGGGATTGAAGCTCAAGGATATGGTGATAGCTTCGCCCGATGTGGGCGGTTCAAAGCGCGCCAACACTTACGCCAAGTACTTCGGCTGCCCGCTGGTGTTGTGCAACAAGACGCGAGCCAGAGCCAACGTGGTGGAGAGTATGCAGATAATAGGCGACGTGAAGGGTAAGAATGTAGTCATTATCGATGATATGGTGGACACCGCCGGCACCATGACAAAAGCCGCAGACATCATGAAAACCGCCGGCGCATTGACCGTCCGCGCATGTGCTTCCCACTGCGTTATGAGCGGGCCGGCAAGCGAACGTGTGCAAAACTCGTCGCTTGAGGAGATAGTGTTCACCGACTCCATCCCATATTCCAGCCGCTGCGCCAAGGTAAAGCAAATATCCGTGGCAGACATGTTCGCCGAGACGATACGCCGCGTCATCAACAATGAGAGCATCAGCAGCCAATATCTGGTTTGATGGAGATGCGCAAACTGACTGTTATCGGACTGGCCGCAGCGATTATGTCATTCGCCGCGTGCCAGTCCGATTACTACAAAGTAGAAGGAACTTGCGACCCCGCATGGGAGGGTGACACCATATTCCTGTCTGTCGGAACACCCGACAGCCCACCCATAGACACATCGGTAGTGACCGAGGGGGCTTTTACTTTCGAGGGGTTCACCGACAAGACGGACTTTGGCTTTGCGCACAAAGCGGGAAGCTTCTCAGCAATGCAGCCTCTCTTCATCGAGCCGGGCACGGTGAAGCTGCATTTGTCTGACAAACCCATAGAATCGACGGTCGGCGGAACAGCCAACAATGCCAGATGGCGTTCGCTGGCCAACGACACGCGCAAGATAGGATTGCGCATCGACATGCTGGCTTCGCAGTTGTACAGCACGCGGATGGAACATACAGAACGGCAATGCCTCATGGATTCCATCAACAAACTGAACATGATGTTTGGCGAGATTGTGGCCAACCATGCCTACAAGAATGCGAGAAACGGGTTCGGGCGTTTCCTCGTGTCTTACTTTTCAGACTTCATCCCGGATTGGCGCAAGGCTGAAATCAGCGACAAAATGCGCGATTAGGCGCGCCTGACACGCACGTTGGCATTAGCCATAATCTCCCGATAACTACTGAACAACCTTAAACCGTATGCGGAACGTGTGGGAATGCTCATCCCAGTTTGTGCCAAGCATTTCAAAACGGCCTATCTGGGAAGTGCGCCTGACATGCTTGCCTATGCATGGGCACACGTCATAATCGCCTATGCGGACTATGCGTATGGTATCTGAGGCATCATCGGGCAAGCGGTCCAACTCTATCCCCTCGGGAATCGCATCGCGCTTCATGAATTCAAATGTAACGGGCAGATCATCGGCTATCAGCTCGTTCATCTTGTCCTCAATGGCCTTTTCCTCTTTGCGCGAAGGCTTGTGACTCACCGTGTAGCTTATCTTGCTTTTCTTCCTCTCTATGTGTGCATTGGTCGACCGTCTGCATCCAAACATGCGCACCATCGTCTGGTTAAGCAGATGTTCGGCAGTATGTGCCGGCGGAAATTCGTCTTTGTGGTGTTCGTTCAGAAAAACATCTTCATCCATCACTTGTCTTTTTCGTGCAAAAATACAATTTAATTTCCATAAGCATGCCAATAAGACCGACTTTTAATGAGAGTCGCGCCTTGCGCCTGTTATCGTCCAAGTTCCATCGGCCGTGAACCGCCGAAGCCAAAGAATGGCCGAAACGTCCGGACACAAAAAAAATCCCATTCCCCGCCACGCGCAGTCAGAGAATGGGAAAACAGACAGGACAGGCCGACCGCCCCACCCTGTCCGTTCGCAGGTATGACAGATTACCACAGTGAAGACAATCGAGCACTGCAACACCTAAAAAGCCGCCTCCATATGCTTTGCCGGTATCTCCATTGAAGAGCGCGCCTCATGGTATGGCACTTGCTCTTCAAGGGAGATACCGTGACAGAGTGTTTATAGTCAAAAAGAAATGGTTTGCGAATTACACAAACGGAATTTGAGAGTTAGAAGTGCCTCCAACTCTTCTTTATATTTTCCGATATTGTCGA
>CAZKMT010000064.1:0-11500 GCA_964554115.1 uncultured Prevotella sp. | reverse complement strand
TTGCTTCTTGATTTCTGCTCTGATAGTCAGCATCTTGCACGTCTTTTAATTAGTCAACAATCAGTCAACAAACAATGTGAAAGCCACAGATAGCTATCTGTTTAAGATTGCCACAGAAGCAGAAGCAGGACAAAAAGAAAAGCGTTAACTGCTTGATTTTGTGCAATTAACGCTTCCTTTCTTCGTGGGCCATCCAGGGCTTGAACCTGGGACCTCCAGATTATGAGTCTGTTGCTCTAACCAACTGAGCTAAAAGCCCGAAAAACCAGCATCGTTCTGATTTCGGTTGCAAAGGTACGCTTAATAAATCGAATAACCAAATGTTTTTTGCAAAAAGATTGAAAATATTTTATTGGCGCATTATCAATATGCCCTTTTTTAGCTACCTTTGCCCATTATTAGACGTAAAGTGCAATAACGACTACAATGAATGCAAGAAATATGATGGCACTGTGCAGCCGGACAGGAAGCAGGCATGTGGAGAGCGGTCAGGCAAAGGCTCACACAGGATGCATGGCGGCAAGTCAGAAACAGACAATAATAATTTATGGAAAAGGAAATTGTCAATGAAAACGCAAGTCGCGGCGGCCTAACTTCCGCTTCGGTGGAAGAGAGCCGCCGCACTTACGGAGAGAATGTGCTTACGCCGCCAAAGCGCACACCGATGTGGCGGCTTTATCTTGAGAAATACAATGACCCTATGATAAAGGTGCTGCTCGTGGCTGCCGCCGTGTCGCTGGTGCTGGCCATCATCGAGCAGGAGTTCGTCGAGGTCATAGGCATCTTCGTGGCCATATTCCTTGCTACAACCATAGGTTTTTATTTCGAGCGTGACGCCGCGAAGAAATTCAATGTATTGACGGCCATAGGCGAGGAAACGCCCGTGAGGGTGCTTCGCGATGGCAAGGTGCAAGAGATACCTCGACGTGATGTGGTGGTTGGCGATGTGGTATTGCTGGGTGTGGGCGATGAAGTACCTGCCGACGGCACGCTTTTCGAGGCCACCGACTTGCAGATAGACGAGTCGACACTCACAGGTGAACCCATCGCCACGAAGTTTACAGACGCGCGCCACGACGATGCCACTTATCCATCCAATGTGGCGTTACGTTCCACGATGGTGATGAACGGCAGCGGGCGCATGGTGGTCACGGCTGTGGGCGATGCCACAGAGATAGGCAAAGTAGCGCGCAAGTCAACGGAGATGACATCCGTGAAGACCCCGCTGAACGTGCAACTTGACCGCCTCGCCAAGCTGATAAGCAAAGTGGGCACGGGCGTTGCCGTGGCGGCCTTCGTCATTTTTCTCGGCCACGATATCATGACCAACGACCTGTGGAACAGCAACCAATATCTCAAGATGGCCGAGGTAGTGCTGAAATACTTCATGGTGTCGGTAACGCTCATCGTCATGGCCGTGCCCGAAGGCCTACCCATGGCAGTAACCCTGGCTTTGGCGCTTAACATGCGGAGGATGCTTAAGAGCAACAACCTCGTTCGCAAGTTGCACGCCTGCGAGACCATGGGAGCCGTGACCGTGATATGCACCGACAAGACCGGCACGCTGACGCAGAACAAGATGCAGGTGCAAGACATGTGGATGCCCGATTCGGACGGCGGCGGGGTGCTGTTCGACGCCATAGCCGTAAATTCCACTGCCGAACTCGATGGCGACAAGCCAATAGGCAACCCAACGGAGGGCGCGCTCCTGCTGTGGATGCAACGCAGTGGTCACGACTACCGCCGGCTGCGCGCGACAGTTGCCACGGTGTGCCAGTTGCCGTTCTCCACAGAGCGCAAGTATATGGCAACAATAGCCGAAGCACAAGGCCAACGCTACCTCTTCGTGAAGGGGGCGCCAGAGATTGTGGCTTCATATTGCGACATGACCGACGCCGACAGAAAGGAGCTTGCCAATCGCCTGCTGGGTTACCAGACCAAGGCCATGCGCACGCTGGCTTTCGCCTGCAAGAAGATTGGAGGCGATGTGGACAAATGCGAGCTTTCTCCCGCCAATGCCCACCTCACACTACAGGGCGTGGCCGCCATCAGCGACCCGTTGCGCCCGGAAGTGCCTGAGGCTGTGCGCCAGTGCCGCAAGGCTGGCATCGATGTGAAGATTGTCACCGGCGACACGTCGGCCACGGCCATAGAGATAGCCAGACAAATTGGAGTGTGGGACGACGCCACCCCCGACAAGGCGCAAATCACCGGCCCCGACTTCGAGGCTCTCAGCGACGAAGAGGCCTACGAGCGCGCCCATGCGCTCCGAGTGATGAGCCGCGCGCGGCCCACCGACAAGCAACGGCTTGTCAACCTGCTGCAAAAACGTGGGGAGGTGGTGGCCGTAACCGGCGACGGCACCAACGACGCGCCCGCGCTCAATCACGCCCATGTGGGACTGTCGCTCGGTTCGGGCACCAGTGTGGCCAAGAACGCCAGCGACATGACCCTAATCGACGATTCGTTCGGAAGCATCGTGCGTGCCGTGGAATGGGGACGTTCGCTCTACAAGAACATCCAGCGGTTCATCTTCTTCCAGCTTGTGGTCAACGTAACGGCACTGCTGCTCGTGCTCGGCGGCTCCATCGCAGGCACGGAGTTGCCACTCACCATCACACAGATACTTTGGGTAAACCTTATCATGGACACGTTTGCCGCCATGGCTCTGGCCTCCCTGCCACCGTCGCACGAGGTGATGAAAGAGAAGCCCCGCAACCAGTCAGACTTCATCATTACCCGCCAGATGGCATGGTCTATATTTTCAGTGGGCATAATCTTCTTTGCCGTGCTCATAGGAATGTTGCTGTGGTACAACAGCCAAGACACTGATGTCACAGTGAGGCAGCTCACCGTGTTCTTCACCGTGTTCGTCATGCTGCAATGGTGGAACCTGTTCAACGCCAAGGCTCTAGGCTCTATCCATTCCTCTTTCCACAAGTTCTTCGACGACAAAGGACTTTTGGCCGTGCTGCTCATCATATTCGTGGGGCAATGGGTGATAGTAAGCTTCGGCGGAAAGATGTTCCGTACCGAGCCACTATCGGCCGCGACGTGGTTGTGGATTATAGTCTGTACCTCGCCAGTGATGATTGTCGGTGAGCTGTTGCGCGCTGTATTACGACTAAAGGAAAAGTGATGGAAATCATAAAGCTGTCGGCAGCCACCCCGCTGCCCGCCCCCTGCGCAGCCACGATAGGCTTCTTTGACGGAGTGCATCGCGGCCACCGCTACCTCATACGCCATGTCATGGATGTGGCTCGGGATGAGGGGCTGGAGTCGGCTGTAGTGACTTTCGACCGCCATCCGCGTCAGGTAATCCATACCGACTTCCGGCCACGCCTGTTGAGCACACCCGACGAGAAAGCAGCTTTACTGTCGCTAACCGGCGTGGAGCGTTGTGTCGTGCTGCCTTTCGATGCGCAGATGGCCTCACTGTCGGCACGCGAGTTCATGCAGGATGTGCTGCTCGCCCGCCTCAACGTGCGCAAGCTCGTAATCGGATATGACAACCGTTTCGGCCACAACCGCAGTGAGGGCTTCGCCGACTATGCGGCCTATGGCCGCGAGATGGGCATCGAAGTGGAACAGTGGCAACCGCTCGAGATGGACAGCGTGTGCATAAGCTCCTCAGTGGTACGCTCGTTGCTCCTCAGTGGCGAAGTTGGAATGGCGGCCCGCTGCCTCGGCTACCCGTACACCATCGCCGGCACCGTGGAGCATGGCCGCAATGTGGGCACGCAAATAGGATTCCCCACGGCCAATCTCCGTCCCGGCGACCCATCGAAGCTGATACCCGGGGGCGGCGTGTACGCCGTAGACGTAAGGCTCGGCGGCGGCGCACAAGTGCTGCCCGCGATGCTCAACATAGGCTGTCGCCCCACTTTCGATGGCACCGACGTTACCATCGAGACCCACATCATAGACTTCTCAGGCGAGCTGTACGGATGCAGCATGTCTGTGTCTTTCGTAGCCCGCCTGCGCGACGAGCGCAAGTTTCGCAGCGCGGCGGAGCTATCCAACCAATTGCGCCGTGACCTCAGCGAGGCCGAACGGTTGCTGACAGCCCGCCGGGCAACGCAACATACAAACCATCCATAACATTCACCAAATACCAACAACAATGAAAAATGCCATTATATATTTTATTGTGTTCGTCGCCATCCAGTGCGGCGTCACCATTGGTGTGCGTGAAGTCTGGCGCATGGCGACAGGCTCACCCGACATCACCACGATGGAGCTTATCGTGGCCATGACATTGTTCAGCGCCGTCACCATAGCCATATTTCTGGCAGCCCGCTGGTGCGTGGTGGCGCGCGGCTATGTGCGCTCACGCCCGTGGGGAGTGCTCACGTGGTGCGTGCTTTCTGCTGTTGGACTTATAATCCCGTCCACGTGGCTTCAAGAGCAGATGCCGGAACTTCCCAATATCGCCATGGATGAGTTTGCCATGCTCCTCGGCAACCGCTGGGGATATATCGCCGTTGGGCTGCTCGCTCCAGTGGCCGAGGAGATGGTGTTCCGGGGCGCCATCCTGCGCTCGTTGCTCGACCGGACAGACCGTCATTGGGTGGCCATAGCCATTTCGGCGGCACTCTTCGCCCTTGTGCATGCCAATCCGGCGCAGATGCCCCACGCCCTGATTGTGGGCCTGCTGCTCGGCTGGATGTACTACCGCACAGGCAGCATCGTGCCGGCCGTGGCTTACCACTGGGCAAACAACACCATCGCTTACGCGCTCTACAACTTGTTGCCAAACCCCGATGCCACGCTCGTAGAGATTTTCGGTGGCAGTCAGCGTGCCGTAATCATGGCCGTGGCATTCTCGCTTTGTATCTTCATACCGTCCGTATTGCAGCTCAACATTCGCATGAAGAAAGCCGCCAACGAAAACTTCTCCCGAATCATAAAATCCTAAAAGCAAGCACCATGCCTAATGACATCAATAATGGAAAGACCGGGCTACAGACCTGGGAACGACTGACGCAAACGGACGCGCAGGCCGGCGACCGTCCCGGCGCGGCCATGGCGTGCGGCATCACTCCAAATAACATAAAAGAGCTGAAAGCCAATGAGGTATTCGTCTTTGGCAGCAATCTGCAAGGTATGCACCTTGGCGGAGCCGCACGCGCCGCAAAACTTAAGTTTGGCGCAATCATGGGACAAGGCGTCGGGCTTCAAGGCCAATCGTATGCCATACCGACCATGCATGGAGGAGTAGACATGATAAAACCTTATACGGATGAATTCATCGCGTTTGCGAAAGAACATCCTGACCTGCATTTCCTCGTGACGAGGATAGGGTGCGGCATTGCCAGCTTTCGCGACACAGACATTGCACCCCTGTTCGCGGAAGCCACCACATTGGCCAACGTGAGCCTGCCCAAGGAGTTTATCAATGCCATAAGGGATAATACGGCCTATTAGGAATATATGGGATTGTGAAATCCAAACTTTACAGTCACAACCTATTTCTTCCGTAATCAGAGCCGGCCTTGGCGCATTTGCATGAATTATCCCGATTGCCGTTCCGCATGATGCTGCCGTAGTGTTGCGAAAGCCTTAGAAACCACTTTGATTTTTTTGTCCAAAACTGGTTCTTATATTGTAAATATATTTCGCAATGCGCACCGCTTTGCCGCCGCATTTTGGAACGCATCGCAAACATTTGGTTTCCAAGTGTTTCGCGCGATGTGTCGTTTTGCATCGTAAAACGCCCCGTTTGGGAGGGCGAAACAGGCCGTTTCGCAGCTCAAAACGGCCTGTTTCGCAATGCTAATCGGCAGCCCATGTCCCGCTCACCCCTCGTCTGTAAACATTCTTTACCGCTATACGCCATGCGCACGCCACCGTCCGGCCTCCGCTTTCCCCTGCGGCGGGAATCTGTTTTTGCGACATCCGGCAACTCTCTTTCGGGAATAATGCGGGCATTCATATTTGCTTCCGAACTCCACAACCGCTCATTCCGCAAAATTCCACATTCAAAAATACATCGTTTTGTTTGCAAGATTCACAAAACGTTCGTATCTTTGCACATGCCGTATTGTGGGTTTGTGAAAATCCTGATGGGCATTAGTTAAGTCTAGTTTAGTTTTTGTGTTGGTTGAGGGTGGTCGTGTGGCTGCCCTCATTTTTTGCCTCGTACCGCACGGACGGTCGGCCATGAGTTGGCTTCATGGCGACTACGGATGTGCGAAAATGTGCGAAAAAAAAGCCGTTACGGTTGCAAAAATCTTTCGATTTATTTGTGTAGTTCGCAAATTTGTCATACTTTTGCAGACGAATAAAAAAGAAGAACAGTCATGAGTAATAAGTTGGACGCATCTTTTTGCTACTTTTTTTACTTTTACTTTGCAAGGAATTGTGAAGCGGGAAGTTGCGTGTAAATTTCAACTTATGACAAGATAAGACCCAAGGAGGTTTACAATAAGAATCCCGCTTCATTACAAAATGGAGCGGGATTCTTCGCAAGAAAAGACAGACATAAACATAACACGTAGAAATGAAGAGAGTAGCAATACAGGGGTTCGTCGGGTCATTCCACGACATCGCGGCTCATCAGTATTTCGGTGACGAGCAATTGCAGCTAATCTGTTGCAACACGTTTGAGGAAGTGTTTGAGAATCTCAAGCGCGACCCGACGATGATAGGCATGACGGCCATAGAGAATACCATAGCCGGAAGCCTGCTCCACAATTACGAGCTGCTGCGCGATTCGGGCATGACGGTGGTCGGCGAGCACAAGCTTCATATCTCGCACTGCATCTGTTGCTTGCCCGATGACTCGTGGGAGACGATAGTGGAAATCCACTCCCACCCCGTGGCGTTGATGCAGTGCCGCGAGTTCCTGGCCAACCATGCCGACAAGAAGCTCGTGGAGGGTGACGACACAGCCGGCGCGGCCCGAGACATATCCGAGAACGGGCACCGTGGGTGGGCCGCCATCTGCAGCTCATCGGCCGCCCATATCTATGGGATGAAAATTCTCGAGGACCACATCGAAGACAACAAACACAACTACACGCGCTTCCTCGTGTCGTGCAACCCCGGCAAGGCCGATTTCCTGCGACCGCTCGAGAAAGCAAACAAGGCAAGCCTTGTGTTTGCGCTGCCCCATGAGGAGGGCTCCCTGTCGCAAGTGCTCAGCATACTGTCGTTCTACAAGATAAACCTGACCAAGATACAGTCGCTGCCCATCATCGGGCATGAGTGGGAATACCTGTTCTATGTCGACGTCACCTACGACAACCTGACGCGCTACCGCCAGAGCATAGACGCCATCACGCCGCTGACACGCGAACTAAAAATATTAGGAGAATATCAAAATGGGAGACAGTCTGCATAGCAACGTGAGACCCGCCGAACGGCTCGGCCTCGTCAGCGAGTATTATTTCAGCCGCAAGCTGAAAGAGGTGGCCCGGCTCAACGCCGAGGGCAAGGACATAATAAGCCTGGCCATAGGCAGTCCAGACATGCCGCCATCGACACAGACGATAGACAAGCTCTGCGAGGTGGCGCACATGCCCGATGCCCACGGCTACCAGCCCACGATGGGAACGCCCGAGCTTCGGAGGGCCATGGCAGACTTCTACCGCCGCTGGTATGGCGTAGAGCTTGACCCCGACACGGAGATACTGCCGCTCATAGGCAGCAAGGAGGGCATACTCCACGTCACCCTGGCCTTTGTGAACCCCGGCGACAGGGTGCTGGTGCCCAATCCCGGATACCCCACTTACACCTCGCTCAGCAAGCTGCTCGGCGCGGAGGTGGTGAACTATGACCTCGACGAGGCCGAAGGATGGCAGCCCGACTTTGGCCGGTTGGAGCGGATGGATCTAAGCCGGGTCAAGCTGATGTGGACCAACTATCCCAACATGCCCACCGGGGGTAACGCCCGCATGGACACTTACGAGCGGCTGGTGGCTTTTGCCCGCGACCACTCGATAGTGGTTGTCAACGACAACCCCTACTCGTTCATACTCAACGACCGCCCCATATCACTCCTGCAAGTGCCGGGGGCAAAGGAATGCTGCATCGAGTTCAACTCCATGTCGAAAAGCCACAACATGCCCGGATGGCGGGTCGGGCAGTGCTCGTCGAACGCCACGTTCATAAGCTGGATACTGAAAGTGAAGAGCAACATCGACAGCGGCACCTTCAGGGGATTGCAACTGGCCGCAGCTGCGGCCTACGGCAACTCGGACGAATGGCACAAGGAGGCCAACGTGGAGACATACCGCCATCGCCGCTACTATGCCGAACGCATAATGAAGTCGCTGGGATGCACGTTCGACCCTGCACAGGTGGGCATGTTCCTGTGGGGGCGCATACCCGACAGCTACGCCGACGCAGAGGAGCTGACCGAGCGAGTGCTCCACGAAGCTCGCGTGTTCATCACTCCGGGGGGCATCTTCGGCTCAAACGGCCGCCGCCATGTGCGCATATCGCTCTGCGCCAAAGACAGCCGGCTGGAAGAAGCACTACGCCGCATAGACCGCTGGATGGCCGGAACCTCCGGCCAACGCACGGGCGGGAAAGAGACAACAACAAAAACGACATAACGAATCATACATTATGGAACTTGAATTAAAACCATTGGACATCCCCGGCGACAACGACAGGCCATTCGTGATAGCAGGGCCATGCTCGGCAGAGACGGAAGAGCAAGTGATGGCCACAGCCGCACAGTTGGCAATGAAAGGCTGCCGCATGTTCCGCGCCGGCATATGGAAGCCGCGGACAAAGCCCGGAGGCTTTGAGGGCAACGGCGAGAAAGCCTTGCCGTGGCTGGCGCGCGTGAAGAAAGAAACGGGTATGCTCGTCTCCACCGAAGTGGCCACGCCCAACCACATAGAGCTTGCGCTGAAGTACGGCATCGACATATTGTGGATTGGCGCGCGCACATCGGCGAACCCGTTTGCCATGCAGGCCATGGCCGACGCCCTCAAGGGCGTTGACATCCCCATATTCGTGAAAAACCCGGTAAACCCCGACCTCGAGCTGTGGATAGGAGCCATGGAGCGCATCAACCAAGCGGGCATCAAGCGCATGGGCGCCATCCACCGCGGATTTTCCAGCTACGACAAGAAGATTTACCGCAACATGCCAATGTGGCAGATACCCATCGAATTGCACAGGCGCATACCCGACCTGCCGATAATATGCGACCCGAGCCATATCGGAGGGCGACGCGAGCTGATAGCGCCACTGTGCCAGCAGGCCATGGACCTGGGCTTCGACGGCCTGATAATAGAGAGCCACTGCGATCCGGACAAGGCATGGAGCGACGCCAAGCAGCAGGTGACGCCCGATGTGCTCGACTATATACTCAGCCTGCTCGTGGTGCGCAGCGAGACAAACACCACCGAGGACATAACACTGCTGCGGAAACAAATAGACGAGCTTGACAACCAGCTCATGGAAATGCTGTCGAAGCGGATGCGGGTGTGCCGGGAGATAGGGCAGTATAAGAAAGAACACAACATGACCGTGTTGCAGTCGGCCCGATACAGCGAGATATTGGCCAAACGGGGAGCGCAGGGAACGCTCTGCGGCATGAGCTCCGACTTTGTGACCAACGTTTTTGAACTTATCCACGGCGAGTCTGTCAGGCAGCAAATGGAGATAATCAACAAATAGGCAGAGCGCGCGGTGACGGGCAAGACAGGCTTAAACGCCTTGGCCGGCGCTTGCGCCCGCAAGCAACGCAGCCCGAATGCCGCGCTTTCCGGCCTACCAAAGCAATGACACAATGAGAATACTGGTGATGGGAGCAGGCAAGATGGGGAGCTTCTTCCTTGACTTGCTCAGCTTTGAACACGAGATGGCGGTCTATGAGAAAGACCCCAAGAGAATGCGTTTCACGTACAATTGCCAACGCTTCACCACGCCGGGCGAGATAAAGGATTTCCGCCCCGAACTCGTAATCAATGCCGTAACGGTGAAATACACCATATCGGCATTCAAGGAAGTGCTGCCTCTGCTGCCCGATGATTGCATAATAAGCGACATAGCCTCCGTGAAAACCGGACTGAAGGACTTCTACCGGCAGTGTGGGCATCCCTATGTCTCGTCTCACCCAATGTTCGGCCCGACGTTCGCCAACCTGAACCAGCTGAGCGAAGAAAACGCCATCGTAATCAGCGAGGGCGACTACATGGGGCGCATCTTCTTCAAAGACCTTTACCGCAGGCTCGGGCTGAGCATCTATGAGTACACCTTCGAGGAACACGACCGTACCGTGGCCTACTCGCTGAGCATACCGTTTGTGAGCACTTTCGTGTTTGCCGCCGTGATGAAGCACCAGGATGCGCCCGGCACCACTTTCAAACGCCACCTCAACATTGCCCGAGGCGTGCTTAGCGAAGACGACTACCTGCTGCAGGAAATACTCTTCAACCCATACACTATCGGGCAAGTGGAGAATATAATGGGCGAAATGCAAGAGTTGCTCTGCATAATAGAGAAGAAAGACACCAAGGCAATGAAAGACTATCTCACAAAGATTCGTAATAATATGAAAAAGGACTTATAGGTCCATTACATTGAAATGCGTGGCATGGCATTTGCAGCAATCTCATAAATCGAAGCAGAATGATAGCAAATAAATGGATAGGAGGCATTTTCGGTGCCCTGGCTGGAGGACCGCTCGGAGCCTTGGCGGGATTGGTCATAGGGGCAATAATTGACTATGCCATGGATACGACTAACGACCAAGACTCCAAAGAGGGGCAGCGCAACAGCTTCCTATTCTCGATGCTGGTGCTCGTGTCTTACGTCATAAAAGCCGACGGGAAAGTGATGCACTCCGAGATGGAAGTGGTGAGACGCTTCCTGCGCCAGACTTTCGGCGAAACGGCCGTGCTCCAGGGCAATGAGATACTGAACAGGCTCTTCGAGCAGTACAAAAAGATGGGTCACACGAGCATCCGCACGACAGTGGCCAACTGCTGTGCGCAGATGGCCGACAACATGGACTATGCCGAGCGGATGCAGTTGCTCCACCTGCTTGTGAGCGTGGCCAAGGCCGATGGGAACATGGATGTCTGCGAAGAGGATGCCATCAAGGAGTGCGCCACATGGATGAGGATGTCGCAAGCCGATGTCGAGTCTATCCTGAACCTTGGCGTCAACAAACTCGAGGCAGCCTACAAGGTGCTTGGTGTGTCGCCCACGGCAACCGACGACGAAGTACGCAATGCTTACCGCAAGCAGGTACTGGCCAACCATCCCGACCGGGTGGCCGCCCTTGGCGAAGACATACGCAAGGCGGCTGAAGAGAAGCTCCAGCAAATCAACGAGGCAAAGGAAATCGTTTACGCGGCAAGAAAGATGTGACAGAGGTTTCCGGAGGCACCCACAAGTTGAATCATCAAAGAAAAATTGGCTGCATCGCTTGCTTATATGCAAAAATATCTGTACCTTTGCAGTCAGTTGTGTCGGTTCCGTAGCTCAGTCGGATTAGAGCAACGCCCTTCTAAGGCGTGGGTCTTGGGTTCGA
>CAZKMT010000063.1:0-12096 GCA_964554115.1 uncultured Prevotella sp. | reverse complement strand
CGCACACAGGCGGCGTAACAGCATAGCCCACCATGCGCGTCATGGCCGCACAATCGTAAAACGCATCCTCGCCTATGTAAGCCAAGCCAGTGCCGAAAGTGAAACTTTCAAGCGACGAGCAACTGGAGAAACAAGAATCCCCAATGGATTCCACGGAGTTTGGAATGGTCAATTCAACAAGGCTGCTGCAATATCCGAACGCCCACTCGCCAATCGAGGTCACGGAATTGGGAATGGTCACATTAACAAGACTGCTGCAACCTTCAAACGTATTCTCACCAATCTCGGTCACGGAATTGGGGATGGTCACTTCGGAAAGGCTCGTGCAATATGCGAACGCACCGTCGCCAATCTCGATCACGGAGTTGGGAATGGTCACATCGGAAAGGCTGCTGCAATATGCGAACGCAGCATAACCAATCCCGGTCACGGAGTTGGGAATGGTCACATCAACAAGGCTACTGCAACATCCGAACGCCCAATCACCAATCGAAGTCACGGAGTTGCCAATGATCAACTCGGAAAGACTGCTGCACCATCCGAACGCCCAGTAGCCTATCTCGGTTACGGAATTGGGAATCGTCACTTCTGTAAGGCTGTTGCAATTATAGAATGCAAGGCTGTCTATCGAAGTCACGGAGTTGCCGATGGTCAAATCGGAAAGGCTGGTACACCATCCGAAAGCCCATACTCCAATATCGGTCACGGAACTGCCGATGGTCAAATCGGAAAGGCCACTACAACCATAGAACGCACCTCTGTTAATCGATGTCACAGAGTTGGGAATATTCAACTCGGTAATACTGATGCAATTCTCAAACGCCCACTCGCCAATTGAAGTCACGGAACTGCCGATGGTCAAATCGGAAAGGCTCGTACAATAATAGAACGCAGACCTACCAATCGAAGTAACGGAGTTTCCGATGGTTACATCAACAAGGCTGCTGCAATATGCGAACGCACCGTAGTCAATCGTGGTCACAGAGTTGGGAATGGTCACATCGACAAGGCTGGTGCAATTATAGAATGTAAGGCTGTCTATCAAAGTCACGGAGTTGCCAATGGTCACATCGGAAAGGCTGGTGCAACCATAGAATGCAGACCTACCAATCTCGGTCACGGAATTGGGAATAGTGACTTCCGCGAGGCTCGTGCATAAACAGAACGCATATTTTCCAATCTCGGTCACGGAATTGGGAATAGAGACTTCAGCGAGGCTCGTGCAGCCACGGAACGCATATTCGTCAATCGTGGTCACGGAGTTAGGGATGGTGACTTTCGCAAGGCTCGTGCAATCATAGAACGCAGCTATTCCAATCTCAGCCACAGAGTTGCCGATGGTCACATCAACAAGACTGCTGCAATATCCGAACGCAAACTCGCCAATCGTGGTCACGGAGCTGGGAATGGTCAACTCCGCAAGACTGCTACAATTATAGAACGCACCGTAGCCAATCTCGGTCACGGAGCTGCCAATGGTTACATCAACAAGGCTGGTGCAATTATAGAATGTAAGGCTGTCTATCAAAGTCACGGAGTTGCCAATGGTCACATCGGAAAGGCTGGTGCAACCATAGAATGCAGACCTACCAATCTCGGTCACGGAATTGGGAATAGTGACTTCCGCGAGGCTCGTACAACCATAGAACGCATAGTCGCCCATCGAGGTCACGGAATTGGGAATAGAGACTTCAGCGAGGCTCGTACAACCATAGAACGCATAGTCGCCCATCGAGGTCACGGAACTGCCGATGGTCACATCGGAAAGGCTGCTGCAATATGCGAACGCAGCGTAGCCAATCGAGGTCACAGAATTGGGAATGGTTAACTCCGCAAGGCTCGTGCATTCATAGAACGCCCAGTCGCCAATCTCGGTCACTGTCAGCGTTTGTCCGTTGTAGGTCACAGTGGCGGGGATGTTCACAACGCCAGTGTATTTTTCATCACCGGAGGTGACACTGCATGTGGAACCCGAACCGTAGGAATAGTAAATGCCATCGACCACGAAATCGTAGGCGGCAGCATTGACGGCAAAAAGAAACGCCACGAGAAACAGCGACAGCCTCTTCAGCCTTTCCGACAGACACGATGCAAGCGAATGCGAAGTTTCATTTTCCCTGACGCGGCTTGCTTCACGCGATAAGTAATCGTACATCATATAAAAATCCTTTCTGGAGGCGACAGTTCCCAAACCTCCTTTATCATTATTAATGTATGAGGCGTGGAACTGTATGCCACGTCTTAATGCGAAGGTGGTAGGAATACCTTTGGAAACAGATGTGGAGATAACAGCCCCACGCATATGCGCGGAGACCATTATATATATTTCATCTCTTGTTCCATTGTAAGTAATTTTCCTACATTTATCACATACAAGATGAAGACATAACGCCTCAATATGTCTTGGAAAGGGTTGCCCATATCCGATTGCAAAAGTAGGGATTTTTTGTGACAATACCCTATCATCAAATGATTTTCTTCGTTTTGGAAGCGAAATTCAGGCAAATCCCATTCTATTCAGCCCCATTTTCATCGCTTGACAGAAGCATAGCCGAACCGCTTCTCCACTCGTGCGATTGCCGACGAAACCGCCGCACAAGCGGAATATCGCCCGCACACAATCAGGGAAGGACGCCCTCCCAAACTAAGGCACGCTGCGATTAACTTTATTACGTTAAAGACATTCGCAAACACGCTTCCGCATAACCAATTGGCAATCACCGCTTTATGAAACGAGCCATTTAGGCTTGCGAAACAGGCCGTTTTACGAGCCAAAACGGCCTGTTTCGCACTCTGAAATGGTGCGTTTCGCAGTCCGAAACGGCATGAAGCGAAAATCGGGTCGCTGCCGACCGGAGTTAGTTGCATATTTGCATGTATGGCAACATGCGGACAGTCAAAAGCCAAAATGCCGCACTTTCACGAATGCAACGGTCAAGAAGCCTGTCTCCATCACCGGCTTCGATAGGCTTTTGCCCGCCGCGCAAGTACGCCGTCTTTCTGCAAACCGCCCAATCTACAATTCCCATCGCGCCATTTTATTGAACACAGGAGGTTTTCTTGCAAATTTTCAGTAACTTTGCAGAGAACATACAACCGGAAAGCAAACGGCAACATGGCAATCGCAGCACACAAAATAACGGAACTGATTGGCAACACGCCAATGATAGAACTGCGCCGATTCTCCGAGGCGATGGGCGTAGACACGCCGATAGTGGCCAAGGCGGAAGCGTTCAACCCGGGCGGAAGCGTGAAAGACCGCGTGGCCCTGGCCATGATAGACGACGCCGAACGGCGCGGGCTGTTGCGCCCGGGCGGCACCATAGTGGAACCCACAAGCGGCAACACAGGCGTTGGCCTGGCGATGGTGGCTGCCGCACGGGGCTACAAAGTTACGCTCACCATGCCCGAGACCATGAGCGTGGAGCGACAGCGGCTGGCACGCGCCTTTGGCGCCGAAGTGGCGCTCACGCCCGGCGCCGAGGGCATGGCAGGAGCCGTCAGCGCCGCCGACAGGCTGCGCGCCGCCACGCCCGGCGCCGTAACGCTGGGGCAGTTTGACAATCCGGCCAACCCACGCTGCCACTACGCCACCACGGCGATGGAGATATGGCGGCAGACGGGAGGAGAGATAGACGTGTTCGTGGCCGGCGTGGGCACGGGCGGCACGCTGTCGGGCATAGGGCGCCGGCTCAAGGAGCTGCGCCCCGCCGTCAAGGTGATAGCCGTGGAGCCGGCGGCATCGGCCGTGCTCAGCGGCGGCAAGGCCGGAGTCCACAAGATACAAGGCATCGGCGCGGGCTTCGTTCCAAAGAACTTCGACGCCTCCGTGGCCGACGAGATATTGCCGGTGGCCGACGATGACGCCCTGAGGGCGGCACGCCTGCTGGCACGCGCCGAGGGCATACTCGCGGGCATCTCGTCGGGAGCGGCGGCCTTCGCGGCCGCCACGGTGGCGCGGCGGCCGGAGAACAAAGGCCTGCGGGTGGCCATCCTACTGCCCGACACGGGCGAACGCTACCTCTCCACCGCGCTCTACGACTTCGACGGACATCCGCTCTGACGCACGCTGACGGCAGGCCACTTCGGAAAAACATCGAGAGCCAAGCCATTGTCACGGAATTGTAACACGCTTGAAACATCCATGTATTGGCAAACATGTAGCTTTGCAAAAACATTACACCACCAATATGGACAAGAAGAGCCACAGAATACTCGTAGTGGACGATGAACAAGACCTGTGCGAAATACTGAAGTTCAACCTCGAAACCGAAGGCTACGAGGTGGAAACGGCCGGCTCGTCGGAGGAAGCCCTGACGCTGGACATCCCCTCGTTCGACCTCTTGCTGCTCGACGTGATGATGGGCGAGATGTCGGGCTTCGCCCTCGCCCGCAAGCTGAAATCCGACGAGGCCACCAAAAGCATACCCATAATATTCCTGACCGCACGCGACACGGAGAACGACACGGTAACGGGCTTCAACCTCGGAGCCGACGACTACATATCGAAACCGTTCTCCATCCGCGAGGTCATGGTGAGGGTGAGGGCCGTGCTGCGGCGCACCGCCGACACGCAGGGACCGGAACAGCCGTCGGTGCTGAAGTACCAGGGGCTGGAGCTGAACCTTGACAACAAGACGGTGAGCATCGACGGCGAGGCCGTGCCGTTCACGAAGACGGAGTTTGAGATACTGCGCACACTGCTCGAAGAGAAAGGGCGCGTGTTCTCGCGCCAGGAACTGATAAACAGGATATGGCCGCACGACGTGCTGGTGCTCGACCGCACGGTAGACGTAAACATAACGCGCCTGCGGAAGAAGATAGGACGCTTCTCGAAGTGCATAACCACGCGCCTCGGCTTCGGATATTTCTTCGACGCCTGACGGCAAGCCGCGGCGCCGGCATCCACCCACCCCCGACAAAGCATGAACAACCTTACCGTAGGCAAGCGGCTTTTCTGGAGCGTGCTGTCGCTCTTCAGCATCTTCGCCGTGCTCTTCATAGCGTTTCACCAAGTGCGCGAGAACGAGTACCGCATAGGCATGCTCAACCTGAAGCTGCAAGACTACAACACGCGCATGAACGAAACGCTGCACAGCCTGGGCAGCCTTGACGCACGGAAGACGAAGCTATACGTGCAGCGGCACCACATGCCAAGCCTCCGCGTCACCATGATTGCACGCGACGGCAAGGTGCTGTTCGACACCGACACCGACGACTACGCGGGCATGGAGAACCACTCCGACAGGCCGGAAGTGAAAAAGGCCTTCAAGAAAGGGCAAGGCTATGACATCAACCGCAAGAGCGCATCGATAGAGGGCGACTTCTTCTACTCCGCCACTTACTTCCCCGACGACGGCTACATAATACGGAGCGCGCTGCCTTACGACAACGACCTGACGGCATCGCTGCGAGCCGACATGCACTACCTGTGGTTCACGGCGGTCATGGTGGCACTGCTCACCTACGTGCTTTACAGGTTTGCGACACGCCTCGACGACAACATCACCAAGCTGCGCATATTCGCGCGGCGCGCCGACCACAACGAGAGCCTCGACACCGAAGACCTGATTGAATTCCCCGCCGACGAGCTCGGAGAGATTTCGGAACACATAATAAAAATATACAAGCGCCTGCAGCACACCAAAGAGGAACAGAACATGCTCAAGCGACAGCTCACGCAGAACATAGCGCACGAGCTGAAGACGCCCGTGGCGAGCATACAGGGATATCTGGAGACCATAATCGACAATCCGGACATGGGCAACGACACGAAGAAACAGTTTCTCGACCGCTGCTACGCGCAAAGCCAGAGACTGGCAAGCCTGCTCACCGACATCTCGACCCTGAACAGACTTGACGACGCGCCCGGACTGATGCCGTTTGAAGAGGTAGACATAGCGCAAACCGTGAGCCAGATCATGAAAGAGACGGCGTTGGAGATCGAGCGGAGGAATATGTCGTTCGACAACAAGCTGCCCGCGACAATGACGATCAACGGCAACCCCTCGATGATATACAGCATATTCCGCAACCTGACAGACAACGCCATCGCCTACGCAGGCGACGGCACCACCATCACGCTGACAGCCCGGAACGAAGGAGACAGCTGGCACTTCCGCTTCAGCGACAACGGCGTCGGCGTGCCCCACCAGCACCTCGACCGCCTGTTTGAACGCTTCTACCGGGTGGACAAGGGGCGCAGCCGCAAGCTCGGGGGCACGGGGCTCGGCCTCGCCATCGTGAAAAACGCCATCATCCTGCACGGCGGGACGATATCAGCAACAAACAACCCGGAAGGCGGCCTGCGCTTCGATTTTACCATCAACAAGACAAATAAATCTTAATTTATAGCTTTCCCACTTGGTTTTCTTTCGCCTTTCCACTATCTTTGCGGACAACGACACGGAGGGCGACGGAAAGCCCGTGCCGCCGTGGCGGGCAACGAAAAAACTAACTCAAGACTAAAAACAAGCTGCGCACACTTGCCCACTGATTAGGAAAGACTTAAAAGGACATGCAAAAAAGCAAATACCTTGTAGCCACAGAACGCGACTCGCGGTGGGGATTGGTAATAAGCACCACCGGGTATGAGGAGATTGCCCCCGGCGCCCCCTACCCTACACGCGGCCATGCAAACAGCTATTTCTTCGACGTTGGCAAGGGGCGCGTCTTGGATGAGTACCAACTGCTTTACGTAATAGAGGGCGAGGGCATCTTCAGGAGCGCGCACCTGCCTACCACGAAAGTGAACGTGGGCGACCTGTTCATGCTCTTCCCTGATGAATGGCACACCTATCAGCCCAACGCGACGACCGGATGGAAGTGCTACTGGATTGGATTCCGGGGCAAGAACATGGAGGAACGCATGGCGGCGGGATTCCTGAACCGCGAGAAACCCATCTACCACATAGGCTTTTCAAGCGAGATGGTGAGGCTCTACAAGGAGGCTTACGACACCGCAATCAAGGAACACGCGCACTCGCAGCAGCTCTTGGCGGGCATCGTGAACCACATGATTGGCTTGATGTACTCCCTCGAGCACGAAATCGTGTGTGGCAAGAACCGCAAACACGCCAACATGGTGAACAAGGCGCGCCTGCGCATCTGCGAAGAGCTGGAAAGCAACCTCACCATACAGCAGATAGCGGAGGAGCTGGGCGTAAGCTACTCCAACTTCAGGAAGCTGTTCAAGGAGTTCACGGGGATGAGCCCGGGCACGTACCAACAGGAGATGAGACTGCAACGCGCCAAGGAACTGCTCAGCACCACGGACATGAGCATAAAGGAAATAGCCTACAGGCTGAACTTCGATTCGCCGGACTATTTCTCGGCCAAGTTCAAGATAAAGACCGGCTACAAGCCCAGCGACTTGCGTCCAAAGGGCTGACGGGAGCTGCCGCAGGAAGCCGGAGAGCGGGAAACGCAGAGGGGCTCGGACACTTTGACGTGTCCGAGCCCCTCTGCCGTAACGATGGCGAAAAGCGCGCCAAGCCCCGACGAACGACAGGGAAAGCCGCAATTCACGACATACAAAACAAGGAACGGCCATGCCGAGCCCCACTTCGGGTGAGGGCATGGCCGTGTTTGTTGTCATTTGGTGGGTGGCAGACTGCGGCAAAGGCACCGGCTTCTCCGGAAAACAAGACTTGCCACCGGCCTACATCACGTCAGAACAAGAACGTGCGCTCCAGCCAATAGACCACAATGCCGGCCAAATAGCCCGAAAAGGCCACAAGCGTGATACGCTTCATGTACCAGACGAACGTTATCTTTTCCAAGCCCATCACCACGACGCCGGCCGCGGAGCCGATGATCAGCATCGAACCGCCCACGCCCGCACAGTAGGCCAAGAGCTGCCAGAAGATGCCGTCTCGCGCCATGTCGCCCACTTCGGCAATCGGATACATGCCCATGCAGCCGGCCACGAGGGGCACATTGTCAACGATGCTCGACATGACACCAATGATACCGGTCACAAGATAATGGTTGCCCTCAAACGTAACATCAAGCCAACCGCCCGCAGCGGCCAGCACACCTATCGTCTCAAGGCATGCCACGGCCATGAGGATGCCGAGGAAAAAGAGTATAGTGCTTATGTCGATGCGCGAAATCAGGTTGGAAACACGCTTCTGCATGCCATTCTCTTCGCCTTCGCCGTGACTGCGGTAAAACAGCTCCGTCACCGTCCACAGCAGGCCGAGTATGAGCAATATGCCCACGAACGGGGGCAGATGGGTGATAGACTTGAAGATGGGCACGAAGATAAGGCCGCCCACACCGACGAAGAACACAGCCTTGCGCTGACCCGCACTAAGGTCGCCGGGACCCGTGGCCACTCCCTCGGAAGCGGAATATGCCAGCTCGCCCTTAAGCGACATCGACAGCAGCAAAGCCGGAACGACCATCGACACGACCGACGGGATGAACAATTCCGTTATGACGCCACCGGCAGTGATGAGCCCCTTGTTCCACAACATGATGGTGGTGACATCGCCTATGGGCGAGAAAGCACCGCCCGAATTGGCCGCAATGATTACCAGAGCGGCATATATTATGCGGTCCTTATGGTCAGACACGAGCTTGCGCAGAATCATTACCATCACTATGGACGTGGTCATGTTGTCGAGGATGGCGGAAAGGAAGAACGTGATGAAAGCGATGCGCCACAACAACGCGCGCTTGCTCTTGGCCTCGATGACACCACGCACAAAGTTGAAACCGCCGTTTTGGTCGACTACCTCCACGATGGTCATGGCACCCATGAGGAAGAAAAGCGTGGTGGCCGTGCTGCCCAAATGGTGCTCGATGACCGAGCTTGCCTGCGCGGCCACATCACTTCCGGCCACAGTTTCAAGATAAGCGGCGGGATCTACCATGAAAAGCGTCCAGCACACCACGAACATCAGCAGCGCGACGGCTGCCTTGTTTACTTTGGTCAAGCTTTCGAGTGCTATACATAAATAGCCGAACACGAATACGACCACAATTGAAAGTGTTAATGTTGACATCTTAGGTTTTATTTATTGGTTTTAGTTTATGCCGCGGCAAAGATAACAATAATATTTGAATTGCAATGTCGATATTGCAAAAATAAGAACACAATCGGTTGCAAAATGCCACAAAAAGGCTTCCGGGCACGGTCTGCACCGCCCGTAAGCCCGCACTACCGGCATCCCGACGCAGCAAACCCGCACCGCTTTCACGGCAAGGCAGGCGACAGAGAAAATGGTGTTGACAGTCTGTCGGGAAACATTGCGGACATCAACACCGGAATTCCGGCGCAGTAGAAATTCTGTGGGGATTAAGCAAAAAAATGATACCTGCCATCGAATCTGCCGGACATTCCATCAAGGCAGACCGATAGAAAGTCGTCATTCGCCCCATTCCTTATTTATATCAGGCGCGTCATTGACAGGGATATGCATTATCTATGGCTGTTTTGAATACATGGAAGTTAAACTTTATTAAACGATGACCGCCACAAAAGAATTATGCTTAAATTTAAAAATTAATTGATTATTTTTGCACTATGGCCGGACGGAAGTACGCAAACAACAGTTGTCAGTGCCGTGCTGTCTTAAATTTTATCTGAAAAATATGCTGAAAATGAATTTCTTTACGAGCATCTTTGTTGACGGGCGACCGGAATTAAGTCTGTGGCCGAGATAAGTCGGCACACGCTCAATGGCAAACGTGTCAATGGTTTCGGCAAAAAGCGTGAACACAATGAGCACAAAGAAAAGAGTCGATAGCCCGGCGGTGGATGTGATTGCAAATGACATTTTCCCATTGGTATGTGCGCCTGCGGTTTGCAGGCCATCGTTATAACAAATAAATCAATAAATTATGAGAATTAAAATGCTAAAAGCGAAGTATGTGTTTATTGCTTTGTCAGCCGTCTTTTCGGGCACACTTACTTCGTGTCTCGAAGACGAGAGAAACCCATTCGGCGAAGAATCACAAGATGGGTTTTATGCACTGTTGCCTGGTAGTACCACAATTTATCCCGGTTCTGAAGTTGAACTGCGCGGAGCAGGATTCACTTCAAGTGACAAGATTTATGTAAGAAAATATTACAACGAAGACGATTCGCTCACCGAAGCCCGCATTACTGACGTGACAAACGACAGGCTGTTCTTCATAATGCCGGCAGCTTTTCAAAACAATGATGTATATGTCGTGATTCAGCATAATGGAACAAACACTCTATTAGGGTCATTATGGATAAGGTCATACACAATCGATTCATATTCCTACGACTCATACTTTAACATAGTCTACATAGATGGCTCTACGTCTGACGACTGCAAGATGTATTTCCAAGAGCTCGACGACTACTCTGAACCAATCGGCCAATCAATTGAGATTGAAATATTGGAGCATACTGAAGACTATTGCATGGCGCAAGTATATCCGACCACAAGGCTTTACACAATCACACTTGAGCAGAATGGCGAAATTGCGGCTACTCAAACGCTTTATAATGATGTCTTAAACATAGACGAATGGTACGAATGCTCTCCCGGCGGCACTGTGAGTTTGCTTTGGGAAGGATTTATAGACACCGACGAGATAGTTCTCTTTGATGGCAGGAACAATGAGATTCAAGTAGATTACACCATACAAAACGGCAATGCCAGCTTTGTAGTTCCTGAAACCCTTGAGCCCCAGACGACCTATGACATCAGGCTTAAGCGTTATGAGAACTACGATTATTTCTACCTTGGATATTTATATTTAACTGTTTAATAACAACATGACGGAATTATGAAACTCAATATATTTTGCATCGCAGCCATAATGGGGCTTGCCACAACTCCTGCACTTGCGCAAGACCCGTCTTCATCCGACACGACAATTGTCGCTGACACCATCGCCATTGACACCATCGCCACTCCCGTTATGACTGTCGAGACCGGCACAGCAGCGCTTGACGAAGGAAATATCCAAAACAACACTCGCGACCATCAGCTCGATTCGCTCCGCCAAGCTATAGAAGAACTGAAATCTCAAATGGAAACAACATCGGCGACACAGGCAGAATCCGCCCAAGAGAGCGAACAACAGCGCATCTGGAACGACCGCGCAAAGTATTTCAACATATACTACGTCAACCAAAGTCTGACGCAAAAAGACATCAACGGCACTTGGCGCAACAACATGGGTGTGGCTCTTGCAATGGGCAAGACTTTCTATCTGCACAAGAATCCCATACTCGGCATGATAAAGTTCGGCATCGACTGGAGCTACTTCGACCTGAACTTTGCAAGGTACAAAGACGAGTGGGGATTCTTCAATGGCTCATACGAGGACGGCGAATACGGGAGCAACTACTGGTATAGCTACTCCAGCTACGACAAAGAAGATTACGTAGAAAGCGAAGATGTATATCAAGCCGAAATCGGCACAGCGATAGGCGTGTCGGTAACAGTCAATCCTTACGATGACATAAAGATAGCCGGACACTTCCGCGTCATTCCCACCTACTCCATGCTCTATGCTGCCGAGGACTTCAGCAGCAGCTATGGCACATTCTTCTCGCTTGGCGGCTCCATTGCGTGGAAAGTCATTTCGCTGGGTGTCGAGGCTCGCTGGGGCACAGCCAAATACGACAGTGTGCTCAACTTGGACGACCTCGACTATGACGAAATGTACGAAAGCGGCCTCGACATATCCAACGGCAACTACGACGGCTCATCGAAGTGGAAGACATCCTCGGTACGTTTCTACATCAGCTTCAGATATTAAAGCGGCAATGCGATTCGGCGTATCACTCAATTGCCTTTGGAAACGGCAATTGAGTGATACGCCGCTATATTTTCCATTCCACCGCACGAATCAACCTGAGTTCCACATCAGCAAGCATGAAGCTCTTCGGAGCACTTTTCGTTGACGGCATACACCTTGCCACAAAACCCAACAAGAAGATCAGGCATTCGCTTTATGGGGCGGCATTACAAGATTTGCTTAAAAAATGTCTCTCGTAGAGACCGCCAACGACAGGCTTAACACCGCCTGTCACATTTCTCTCATGCTGTCATCGCCCTTTCATCACATTCACTTCCGAAGGATTACAGCCTAATCATTGCCACC
>CAZKMT010000062.1:0-12148 GCA_964554115.1 uncultured Prevotella sp. | reverse complement strand
CTCGGCTAATTTACTAAAAAGGCGGCATCCATCGGGAAGGCACAGGCTTCTTTTTTGTTTAATTAACCATCGGAAAATTTTCATAGGGCGCAAACCCCAACGGATGCCGCGGCAAGAGCTACCGCCGGAAACGACGCAACAGCCCCGCTCCACGCGGACACGCGGCGCAGCCGCCTCGCCCGACCTCGCACAAAAGGAATGTCCGGGTCGCTTTTTTGTAAAAATATTTCGCAAAAGTAACGGCTCGTCACCCTTACGGGGACGCGCATTGCAAGCCATTGAGAGTCAGCATGTTTGCGACATGTGCCGTTTTGCGTTCCGAAACGGGCCGTCTTGCAGCCTGAAACGGCCTGTTTCGCAATCTCAAACGACCCGTTTCGGAACGCAAGACGGCACATGCCGCATGATGCGCGCGGCCACTGTAAAGATTGTTTACTTTCCAATGCGATGCCCGCGCAAGGCGTCACATGGCCATGCCGACACTCCATCGCTAAGGATTGAAAATGGCGTCGCCGACATCAACGGCAATACTTATACGGCAGAAATTTTGGCGTTATGGTGCAAAAATGCTATATTTGCAAGCGATTCACAGGCCTTGGCTCCGCGCGGCGGCCACGGCCTCAACCCAAATGCACCATAACCACATGCACAAGGCAGGATTCGTAAACATAGTGGGCAACCCCAACGTGGGCAAGTCCACGCTGATGAACCAACTCGTGGGCGAGCGCATCTCGATAGCCACGTTCAAGGCGCAGACCACGCGCCACAGGATAATGGGCATCGTGAACACCCCCGACATGCAGATAGTGTTCTCCGACACTCCGGGCGTGCTCAAGCCTGCCTACAAGCTGCAAGAGTCGATGCTCGCATTCTCGGAGTCGGCGTTGCAGGATGCCGACGTGCTGCTCTACGTCACCGACGTGATAGAAGAGCCCACGAAGAACAAGGACTTCCTCGACAAGGTGTCGAAGATGAGCGTGCCCGTGCTGCTGCTCATCAACAAGATAGACCTCACGGACCAACAGCGGCTCGGGGAGACGGTGGAGCAATGGCACACGCTGCTGCCCAACGCCGAAATACTGCCCATATCGGCGCTCAACAAATTTGGCACCGACATGATACTGAAGCGCATCGGCGAACTGCTGCCCGACAGCCCGCCCTATTTCGGCAAGGACCAGCTCACCGACAAGCCCGCGCGATTCTTCGTAAGCGAGATAATCCGCGAGAAGATACTGCTCTACTACGACAAGGAGATACCCTACTCGGTGGAAGTCGAAGTGGAGAACTTCAAGGAAGACGACACCCACATACACATCAACGCCGTGATATACGTGGAGCGCGAGTCGCAGAAAGGCATCATCATAGGCCACCGCGGAGTAGCCCTGAAGAAGGTGAGCACCGAGAGCCGCAAGGCATTGGAACGCTTCTTCGGCAAGAACATATACCTCGAGACATTCGTCAAGGTGGACAAGGACTGGCGCAGCTCGGCCAAGGAACTCGACAACTTCGGCTACACGCCCTCCTGACGGCGAGCCACACGGCACACACGGAAATTTATCAACACCGCAGCGGGAACGCACCGCTCACCCACACTTCATCCAATCATAAAGCAATGGCAAACTTAGTAGCAATAGTAGGACGGCCTAACGTTGGCAAGTCCACACTCTTCAACCGCCTGACACAGTCGCGCCAGGCAATAGTGAGCGCCGTGGCCGGCACCACCCGCGACCGCCAGTACGGCAAGTGCGGATGGAACGGACGTGAGTTTTCCGTCGTCGACACCGGCGGATGGGTAGTGAACTCCGACGACATTTTTGAGGAAGAGATACGAAAACAGGTGATGATTGCCACGGAAGAGGCCGACCTCGTGCTCTTTCTCGTTGACATCAACAACGGAGTAACCGACCTCGACATGGACGTGGCAAAGATATTGCGACGCTCCAAGCTCCCCGTAATCCTCGTGGCCAACAAGACCGACGACAACGCCCAGAGGTACTACGCCGCCGAATTCTACTCGCTCGGCCTCGGCGACCCCTGCTGCGTCAGCGCGATATCAGGCGGCGGCACGGGCGACCTGCTCGACATCGTGGTGGAGAGACTGCCGAAGAAAGACGGCGAAATGCTCGAAGAGGGCATCCCGCGCTTTGCCGTCGTAGGCCGCCCAAACGCCGGCAAGAGCAGCATAATCAACGCCTTCATCGGCGAAGACCGCAACATCGTGACCGAAATCGCGGGCACCACGCGCGACAGCATATACACTCGCTACGACAAATTCGGCTTCGACTTCTACCTCGTGGACACTGCCGGCATACGGCGCAAGAGCAAGGTGACGGAAGACTTGGAGTTCTACTCCGTGATGCGCGCCATCCGCGCCATAGAGAACAGCGACGTTTGTATGCTCATGATTGACGCCACGCGGGGAATCGAGGCGCAAGACATGAATATATTCCAAATCATACAGAAGAACAACAAGAGCCTCGTGGTGGTGGTGAACAAATGGGACCTCGCGACAGACAAAAGCCAGAAAGCCATCGACACATTCATTACCGCCATACGTGAACGCTTCGCCCCGTTCACAGATTTCCCGATCGTGTTCGCATCCGCACTCACCAAGCAACGCATATTCAAGGTGCTCGAGACGGCAAAGGAGGTGTATCAGAACCGCAAGATACGCATAGGCACCAACAAGCTGAACGAAGTGATGCTGCCGCTCATAGAGGCTTACCCGCCACCATCAATCAAGGGTAAGTACATAAAGATAAAGTACTGCTCACAACTGCCCAACACGCAGATTCCTTCGTTTGTGTTCTACGCCAACCTACCGCAATATGTCAAGGAGCCTTACCGCCGCTTCCTCGAGAACAAGATACGCGAGAACTGGAACGTCACAGGCTCACCCATCAACATATTCATACGCCAGAAGTGACATGAAAGGGCGCCTTTGGATTGCGGTCCTACTCGCGATGGCCGTCATTGCAGCCTGCAAGGAAAAGGAAAGCGGCGAAGACCCTGCCGCCACAGCGGCCAAGGCTTACTACGGCCATCTCATAGCCGGACGCCATGCCGACTACCTTGCCGGCGTGGCGGGGAGCGACAGCCTGCCCGCCGACTACAGTGAGCAACTGCTCGCCAACGCCAGACAGTTCATGGCACAACAAGAAGAAAAGCACGGAGGCATACGCTCCGTGAGCGTGCTCCGCACCGACAGCGGCGACACCGGCCGAAGCCGCAACGTGTTCTTACTGCTTTGCTATGGCGACAGCACGCGGGAGGAGGTGGTAATCCCCATGGTCGAGACTGACGGCGGCTGGCGCATGAAGTGACACTTCTCTCAATACCATGACATCGCGCGGGGCGTGGAAGCCATGGCGGAACGAGAGCGTGGCTCACGCCCTTTCGGCACAGGCGCGCATCCGACTTAAGTGGCGAGGTCGGCGAACAACATGTCAAGAGCTTCGTCGGCGTTGCCGCATTTGTTGAGCAACGTCACGAACTTGCTCCCTATGATGGCACCCGCCGCATTGGCCTGCGCGCTCTCGAGCGTCTGCCTGTTTGATATTCCAAAGCCTATCATCCTCGGGTTGCGCAAGTCCATTGCGTTTATGCGGTGGAAGTAGTCTTGCGTAGTCTCGCCGAACAGTTGTTGCGCCCCTGTGGTGGCTGCCGACGACACCATGTAGATGAATCCGTCGGTATGGCGGTCGATGAGCCGTATGCGTTCCGCGCTCGTCTCCGGAGTGATTAGCATTATTATGCGTATGCCGTGGCGGTCGGCCACGGGTTTTACCGTGTCCATGTAGTCCTTGAAAGGCAAGTCGGGTATTATGGCCCCGGCCACGCCGCTGTCGGCGCAACTTTGGCAGAACGCATCGATGCCGTACTTCATTATGGGGTTCAGGTATCCCATGAGCACAACAGGTATGGTGACACGCTCCTTCACGTCACGCAGCTGCCCGAAGAGCCGGCGCAGCGTCATGCCGTTTCGGAGCGCACGCACGGCGGCGTCCTGTATCACGGGGCCATCGGCCATCGGGTCGCTGAATGGTATGCCCACCTCCACCATGTCGATGCCGCGGCGTTGCATGGCCATGATGGTGTCTGCAGTGCCTTCGGCCGTGGGGCATCCGGCACAGAAGTAGAGCGACAGCAGTTTTCTGTCGCCCCTGTTGCTGAATAATCGGGTTATCTTGTTCATATTGTAATAATGTGGATGTTCTGCTGTCAGAATGTCTTGGAATGGCTGTGTGGACGGACTTCATGGGGCATGGCTTGCCGACAGCTCCCTGATGAAGCGGCCAACGGCCGCTGCGTCTTTGATGCCGGGTGAGGTCTCGAAGCGAGAGTTGAGGTCTATGCCTGCCATCTTTGGATGCCGCATGGCGGCCAGGGCTTGCACGTCGCCCGGACTTATGCCGCCGCTGAGCAGGAAAGGCAGGTCGCCCCGATATGCGTCTATTGCCGACCAGTCGAAATGCCGCCCGCAGCCGCCCGCAATGTCGCATCGGGTGTCGAAGAGCAAATAGTCGGCGCAGTCGTTGTAGTCACGGCATTGTTCCATGTCGGCCGCACTACTGATGCCAATGGCCTTTATCATCTTGAGGCCGCGACGAATGTCGCTATCCATGGTAAGGCGCAGATTGCGCATCATGACGGGCGTTTCGTGTCCGTGCAACTGAATCATGTCGAGGCCAAAACATGCCACCCGGGCGATGATTTCCTGCACTGACGCATCGACGAACACACCAACTTTCGTGACTTTTATGTCGGAGGGGCACGGGCATGGCGTGGCGGCGGATGGCGATGCGGCCGCCCCCACATAGCGCGGCGACTGGGGGTGGAAGATAAAGCCAATCCAGTCTGCCCCGGCCGACACGACCTCACGTATGTTGACAGCGTCTGTCATCCCGCAAACTTTGATTATCATAACAGTAAAAGAAGAAAGTTAAACGTCCGCATGTCGTTACAGTTTCGCCAGAAAGTCGCGGAGTTCGCTTCCCGGATTATTGGCGTTCATGAAGTTTTCGCCTATCAAGAAGCCGCGGAAGCCGACCGCGCGCAGCCGTCTCACCGTGTCGGGCGACGATATGCCGCTCTCACTTACTTTCACCGCCGATGGCGGCAGCATGGAAGCCAAGCGGAACGAAAGTCCAACGTCAGTGGCAAACGAGCACAGATTCCGGTTGTTAATACCGCAGATGTCTGGTTCTGTGGCAACGTAGTCAAGCTCTGCCTCGTCGTGCATCTCAAGCAACACTTCCAGACCAAGGCCGTGAGCCGTGTCTGTCAAATGCCTACAATCGTCTTTGGTGAGGCACGCCGCTATGAGAAGCACTGCCGATGCGCCGCACAAGCGGGCGCAATACAGCTGGTATTCATCGATTACGAAATTCTTGTAGAGTATGGGAATGGTCACTCCCGACTGCCGTGCCGCCTTCACGTAATCATCACAACCGCCGAAAAAGCGGCTGTCGGTGAGAATGCTCACGGCGGAAGCCCCGCCACGCTGGTAGGCCATCGGTATGTCGTCGGCGCGTCCGTCCTGCTTAATCCACCCCCGTGAGGGCGACTTGCGCTTGAACTCGGCTATTATGCCTGTGGCCGATTCCGTCAGGGCGCGGCTCAGGCTTTGCGGCGCGGTGGTGCACGTGCGCTCCACCATGGCACGCAGGGAAGCCGCCGGCAACGTATTTTTCTGTGCTTCTATCTCGGTGCGTTTCCACGCCACGATTTCCTGCAAGATATTTTTCATTGTCGTCAAGAGTTTAATTCAGCGAACTTACGGAAAGAGCTTAATGCCCGTCCGCTGTCAATCGATTCGCGCGCCATGTCGACACACTCAGCTATGCTTTTCCGTCCACGCTCCAGCACTTGTATGGCAAAGGCAGCATTGGCCATAACTATCTCTTTCTGCGCTGGCAGAGCCGTGTCATTGAGCACGCTGTCGAATATCCGTGCGGCCTCCTCCTCGGAAGCTCCGGCCACCAGCTCATCGGGCGTGGCCCTGCGCAAGCCAATGTCTTCGGGCGCGAAAGTGCGTTCGTAATCATTGGTGGCCACACTGAAATCAGCGGTAAGCGAAATCTCATCGTAACCATCGACGCTGTTCACTATGGCGTAGTCGATGCCCGTCTTGCGGCACACGTCGCTATAAAGGCGCATCTGACCCGGTGTGGCCACGCCGAGCATCTGACACTGCGGCTTGGCAGGGTTTACAATGGGGCCCAAGAGATTGAAGCAGGTGGGAAATGGCAACGACTTGCGTATGCCGCCCACGAACTTCATAGCCCGCGCGAAGAGCTGCGCGTGCAAGTAAGCCACGCCGCACTCGTTGATGCTTCGGTTCAGCTTGTCTGCATCATCGGTGAACCTTATGCCATGATTGGCCATCACATTAGACGCTCCGCTGGTGCTCGTAGACGAGAAGTTGCCGTGCTTCGCCACCTTGTAACCTGCGCCGGCAATCACGAAACACGCTGTGGTGGAGATGTTGAAAGTGTTCTTTCGGTCGCCACCGGTGCCCACCACATCAATATATCGGTCACACTTTATCGGTACCGGCACTCCGGTTTCGAGTATGCCGTCACGGAATCCCAACAACTCGTCAACCGTTATGCCTCGCATTTGCAGTCCCGTGAGCAGTGCCGTTATCTGTTCCGTAGAATATTCGGAACACGTTATGCCCACCAGAATGTCTTTCGTCTCCTCGCGCGTAAGCTCTTCGTGGTTCATTACCCTGACGAGGGCTTCCTTAATGTCTTGTTTCATCTCTGTCGTAGTTGTGATTTGTTGTAATTGTGTGTGCCGCACTCGCTTCAGTGCGACAGCCAGTTGCGCAACATGTCGCGACCGCACGGTGTAAGCACACTCTCGGGATGGAATTGCAGGCCGTGCAAATCGTACTCCTTGTGTCTTATGCCCATTATCTGTCCCTCGTCGCTCTCGGCCGTGATTTCGAGACACGGGGGCAAGGTATCCCGGCTTATCGCCCACGAGTGGTAACGTCCTGTGGCGATGCGTGTCGGCAAACCATCGAAAATATAGTCGTTTCCATGCTGCACGCATTCGGTGGCAACGCCGTGGAACACTGTGCTCAAGTTTACGAGCTGCGCTCCGAAAGCCTCGCCTATGGCCTGATGGCCGAGGCAAATGCCGAGCATGGGCTTGGTGCGACAGTAAGTTTTTATGGCTTCGGGCATCAGTCCCGCCTCACATGGCAGGCCGGGGCCGGGGCTTAGCATTATCTTGTCGAACGCTTGGAGGTCGGCCATGTCGAATCTGTCATTGCGCATCACCGTAGCCGTTGCGCCCAACTCTCTTACGAGATGGTACAGGTTGTAGGTGAAAGAGTCGTAGTTGTCTATTATCGCTATGTTCATTTTCGTGCTTTGTCTGTGGATTGTCATAACTGTCCGGCCATTTCTATAGCCCGTCGCAGCGCGCCGAGCTTGTTGTTCACTTCCTGCAATTCGTAATCTTCGTCGCTGCGCGCCACTATGCCTCCGCCTGCCTGAAACCACAGTTCGCCGTTACGCGCCACGAAAGAACGTATGGTTATGGCCTGGTTAAGGTCACCGTCCAGCCCTATGTAACCGATGCACCCGCCGTAGGCGCCGCGGCTGTGCGGCTCATAGTCGCTTATCAGTTGCATGGCTCTCACCTTTGGCGCGCCCGAGAGCGTACCTGCGGGAAATGTGTCGATGAAAGCCTTTATTGGGTCAGCATCATCATTGAGCGTGCCGCTTACGCGCGACACAAGGTGGATTACGTGGGAGTAATACTGCAATTCCTTGTAGAAGTCCACCTTCACATCGTGGCAATTGCGGCTTAAGTCGTTGCGCGCCAAGTCCACCAGCATCACGTGCTCGGCATTCTCCTTGGGGTCGTTGCGCAAGAACTCCGCCCCGCGACGGTCTGTTTCGGCGTCGCCTGTGCGCCGCGTGGTACCCGCTATGGGGTCGATGTAAGCCCGGCGGCCACTGATGCGACAGTGCGTCTCGGGCGAAGAGCCGAATATTCGGAATCCACCGAAGTCAAAGTAGAAAAGGTATGGCGAGGGATTTATGGAGCGCAGGGTCCGGTAAAGGTGGAAGTCATCGCCTTCGTAGCGTTGCACGAAGCGGCGCGAGAGCACTATCTGGAACACGTCGCCGCGCCGGCAATGGGCTATGCCGCGCCGTATGTTCAGCTTGTGAGCCTCGTCGGTGAGCGTGGATGCCGGTTCGCCGATGGCGTGAAAGGCACGTGCGTGGATGGTGTTGCGGCTTATGAGCGTCTGCAAGCGGTCTATACATTCCTTTCCGCCGAGCGACGCTATGGTGAGACGGCCATTGAAGTGGTCGAACGCCACTATGTCACGGTAGAGCAGATACATAAGGTCGGGAGCATCGTTGCGCTCCACGATGGTTTCCTTCACATTGACACTCTCCGTGTAACGCACGGCATCGAAAGCAGTATATCCGTAAAGGCCACACAGGTCAGCGGCATCGCCGGTCACGCGGAAGTGGCCAATAAATTCCCGCAGGGCAGTCTCGATGCCATAGCCACTGCCGATGGCGCGTTGTGTGCGGCGGCCATCGGGAAACGTCATGGTGGCCACACCGCGGCCTATCGCCACGCTCGCTATCGGGTTTACGCACACGAAAGAGCGACTGTTGCCTCTGTCATGGTAATCGGAGCATTCCATCAGTGCGCTCTGTCGGCAGATGTCCCTGAGTTGCATGTACACGCCCACAGGCGTATACAGGTCGGCGAGCATGTCGCTTGCCTCTATTTCGTAGTTATATTCCATGTGCTTTTGTTTTTGTTTCATGACACATTTGCGCCTATCTCTCATTTGCCGCCGCCCATATAAAACATCGACTGGCGGCACGGCAGGGCCTCTTTCAGAAGTCGGCATACTCACCGCCCATGCCTTTATTGGCGAGATAGGTCTCCACATCCTTGTCGCCGCGCCCGCTAACGGTAAGCACCACCACATCGGAAGCCTTGAGCCTCATCTTGCCCAGCGCGGCTATGGCATGCGCGCTCTCCAAGGCGGGTATGATTCCCTCTGTGCGTGTAAGCTCATACGCGGCATGTACGGCCTCATCGTCGTTGATGGCATAGACGGTGGCGCGCCCCTGCGCAGCCAGGTTGGCGTGCATGGGGCCTACGCCGGGATAGTCAAGGCCGGCCGACATGCTCTCCGCTTCCATTATCTGGCCATCGGAAGTCTGCATCACGAGCGTGCGCGAACCGTGCAGTATGCCCACCGAGCCGGCGTGGATGGTAGCGGCGGTGTGGCCGCTGTCAGCGCCTGCCCCGCCCGCCTCAGCCAGTACGATGCGCACTCTGTCGTCGTCGATATAATGGTAGACCGTGCCGGCGGCGTTGGAACCTCCGCCCACACAAGCCACGAGATAGTCGGGGTAGTCGCGCCCTGTCTTTTCGGCCAGCTGCTCTTTTATTTCCCTGGAGATGACGCTCTGCAAGCGGGCCACTATGTCGGGATAGGGATGCGGGCCGACAGTGGAGCCTATTATGTAAAACGTGTCTTGCGGATGGCAGCACCAGTCGCGTATGGCCTCGTTGGTGGCGTCTTTCAGGGTGCCGTTGCCTGTGCTCACAGGGCGCACCTCGGCTCCGAGCATCTTCATGCGCTCCACGTTTGTGTGTTGCCGACTCACGTCGAGAGCCCCTTGGTAGACCACACACGGCATGTCCATGAGGGCGCACACCGTGGCCGTGGCCACGCCGTGCTGTCCGGCGCCGGTCTCGGCTATTATCCTCTTCTTGCCCATCATGCGCGCCAGAAGTATCTGTCCCACAGTGTTGTTTATCTTGTGGGCTCCGGTGTGGTTCAGGTCCTCGCGCTTGAGGTACAGTTCGCAACCGTAGAGGCGGCTCATGCGCTCAGCGCGGTATAGCGGCGTAGGACGCCCCACGTAGTCTTTGAGCAGCGATATGTACTCCCGCCGGAAAGCCTCTGATTCCATTATCCCAAGGTATTGGCTCCGGAGGCTCTCCACCGCCGAATAAAGAATCTCCGGTATGTAGGCGCCGCCGAACTCTCCGTAGAACCCGTTGTGGTCAACTAAAAATGATTTTTCCATGCTCTGATGTTTATGTTTGGTGGATGTCCGCAGTCTGTCTCATCGCTAACGACTTCTTTCGTGCGGCACCTTATATATTGATTTTCCGTATTGCACCGGCCGTCTCTCTCCATATTTAAGGCGCGAAGCGTCATGAATCCATTTCTCTTTGCCTGCCAACGGAAAAGGCCCGCCGCGGTGCGACGAGCCTTTATGATTGTTGTTTATGTCAATGCACAGCTCTTAGCCCCGCGATTCGTAGAATCCCGAGCGCCACCACCATGCATTGTTGAGTCTCTTCATCATTGATGCTTGTTAATGTTACGGTTGCAAAATTACACTTTTTCTTCCTAACCGCAAACATTTTCGAATATTTTTTCCTCTGAAAGTGCTAAAATGTAGTATTTGCGCGTATGTTCTTTGGTGGCGAAGCATGAAATGCCCTGAACTTTCCAAGCGCACGAATTGCAGAGTATGCATAGGAGCGCACCCGCGAATCTTCTTCAGACTGCCCGAAACCTATATGGCAACGATGTCCACCTTGCGGAGGAAGCGGGACGGCAAGGCAGGCTACCCGCCTATAAATCACAAAACAGGAAAATCATATAGGGAACCAATTGAATATTGCCACATCCCACAATGCATGAGAAAGAATTATGGCGGAGAAGCGTCCGGGAAAGAACCGATATAGAGTTCCCCATACAGCTCCCGCGACCAATGCGGCCATAAAGAGCATGAAATTGCACGAACCGGCATGAACCAACGCATACAGCAGAGTGGAAAACATGAGACCGGCATTTGGCACCGAGGCGGACGGACAGCGTGCGCTGCACATATCCTCGCCAATATATTTCCTCGGCAGGCCCCATCAAGACGAACATCAGTATGGACAACAGCCACGGCGACTGCCCCTCTCTTATGGCATATATACTGTCCACTTGCGGGCGGGCAAAGTCGAAAAGCAATGCCGAGACCTTATCCCCCATCCAGAATATGCCCCACAACATGGCTGCTATCGCCATGCCCGCCGGCAAGTCGGACAGTCTCAACGCAAGATGCTTATACCATCCGGGATTCAGGCAGGTCGAAATGACGCACAGTACCAGCGTTGCGCCTGCCATCATATACCAGAAAGGCACATGCGGAGCCGTCCACGGTGAGAACATGACAGTCCAAAGCGCGGCAGCCAAGACAATGGTGAGCAACAGATTCCTCATGGCAGATTCCCTGCGATGATTAACGACAAAGCGACAAACAGGCTGAAAAGCAATTGCAGCCTCGCGGTTGCCTCATCCAGATTCGCAATTGCGGGCGGGCCGGCCTTGAAGTACCCGATTGCCCTCCGCACATTTGCGGCGGTGGGGATGAACGCCACCCATGCCAGCAGGCACCAAACCGGCAACACATTTCCGGCTACGCAACCGCTTATCCACAGAAAGGGGAAGACAAGCTCAAAATAGTACAAATATACCGATGCCCGCCCGCCGATGCCCAGAGCCAGTGTACGTATGCCGGCGCGGCGGTCTGTCTCAATGTCGCGAGTATTGTTGCAATGCAGTATTGCATCCGTTATCAATCCTATGGGCAGAGCCAGATATAGCACTCTCCAGTCCAACTGCAACGTAGCCGCGTAAACTGTGCCAACAGTGGGAAGCAGGGAGTAGGCCATGAGTATTACGGCGTCACCCAGCGCGTGGTATTTCAATGCCGGATAAAACACCGAACAAAGCAGTCCGCCAACGCCTATATAAAACAGGGGCATACCGGTACGCATCCACAAGCAGATTCCGCCCGACAGCGCGACGGCCAGGAGACAGAGCGACAAACGGAATATTTCTTCCGGAGCAAACATGCCGGCAGTCAGTGTATGCACTCCGTAGGTATCTTCCGCATCCACCCGGTGCTTATAATCTAAGTAATCAGTCCAGGATGCATCCGACAGAACAAACAGCTTGGGTTAACCCCCAATCGGTCATTAGGTCGTTACTACGTCGGAGGGAACCTTTAGTTAAACTCTTCGCCGGCTTCCGCGCTCCTGTCGGCATCTTGTCCCCCATCTCGCCTCAACGTAGCCCGCT
>CAZKMT010000061.1:0-12166 GCA_964554115.1 uncultured Prevotella sp. | reverse complement strand
ACGGGTCGTTTCGGGGCGCAAAACAGCCCGTTTCAGCTTGCGAAAAAGGCCGTTTCGCAGTCTGAAACGGGGCATATCGCAAAGCGAAACGGGAAGCGCGCCGCGGCCACGGCCACATTGTAAACAATCTTTACCTCGGTGAAAGAATCCTGCAGCGGCCGCAAAGGCGCGAAATAGGCTGCCGAAACATTCCCCGCCATCGTGTTTTTTTATTATCTTTGCGACCTGTTCAAATCTATTTTCCGGCCTATAATGGAATACAACACCTACACCCTGCCCAACGGGTTGCGCATAATCCACCTGCCATCGGCATCGCCCGTGGTCTACTGCGGCTATGGCGTCAACGTGGGTACGCGCCACGAACAGCCCGGCGAAGAGGGGCTGGCGCACTTCTGCGAGCACACCACATTCAAGGGCACGAAACGCCGACGCGCCTTGACCATACTGAACTGCATCGAGAGAGTGGGCGGCGACCTCAACGCATTCACCAACAAGGAGGACACCGTGTTCTACGCGGCCATCTCGCGCGAGCACTTCGCCAAAGCCGTAGACCTGCTCACCGACATCGTGTTCCACAGCCAATACCCCCAACACGAGATTGACAAGGAAGTGGAGGTGATATGCGACGAGATAGAGAGCTACAACGACTCGCCCGCAGAACTGATATACGACGAGTTTGAGGACATGGTGTTCAGCGGCCACCCGCTGGGGCACAACATACTCGGCACGGCCGAGAGACTGCATACATTCGACACGGCCGACGCGCTGCGCTTCACCCACCGCCACTACCGCCCGGACAACGCCGTATTCTTTGCCTATGGCAATGTGGACTTCAAGCGGCTCGTGAGCACGCTGCGCAGGACTACGGCAGATTTTCCCGACAGTGAGCCGAAAACACACGACAGGCAGTCCGCCGGCTTCCTGCCGCCTTACCGCCCGCAGGAAGTGACCGTGAACCGCGCCACCCACCAGACACACGTGATGATTGGCAACCGCGCCTACAGCGCCCACGATGAGCGGCGCATGGCCCTATACCTGCTCAACAACATCATGGGCGGCCCCGGCATGAACGCCCGGCTGAACCTGGCGCTGCGCGAGCGCAACGGCCTCGTATATACCGTCGACAGCTCCATGGCGACCTATTCCGACACGGGCGTCTGGTGCGTCTACTTCGGTTGCGACCCGCACGACGTGGCACAATGCCGCCGACTTGTGCGCCACGAGATGAACCGCGTAATGAACAAACCGTTGACACCCGCCCAACTCGCAGCCGCCAAGAGACAGATAAAGGGACAGATAGCCGTAGCATGCGACAACCGCGAGAGCTTCGCGCTCGACTTCGGGAAGAGTTTCCTGCACTACGGGCGCGAAAAAGACGTGCCCGCACTGCTGGCGCGCATCGATGCCATCACCGCTGAAGAGATACAACAGGTGGCGCGGGAGACGTTCGCCCCCGACCGTCTGACCACACTCGTGTTCGCCGGCAGCGGCGCGTGAGCCGGAGACAGACAGCCATGAAGCGTATTCCGGAAAACATTTGCGGGGGATGCGCGGCGGGCAGAACGCATGCAAGCGCATACGCAGGCGAGACCGGGAGCTATGGCAGCGTCACGTTCTCCACGTCAACATGCTCGTGGAAAAAGACACGCGCCGACTCACGGAACTTGTCGGGATTCTCTGTGGTGAGGTAATGGACAAGGCCACCCCGCCTGCACATCCGCTCCATCTCTGGATGGCACGCAAGGTAATGAGCGAGACTGTGGGCAACATAGTCGCCTTGGGCCACTATGCGCACGCCGGGCGCAACGTATTTCTTAATCTTCGGCATGAGAATGGGATAGTGGGTGCAGCCGAGAATGATGGCATCGATGGCGGAGTCGAGTGCCATGAGCCGGTCGATGCGCTTCTTCACAAAATAATCCGCGCCCGGACTTGACGCCTCATTGTATTCCACCAGCGGCACCCAAAAGGGGCAGGCCACGCCCGTGACAACGATGTCGGGAAAGAGCTTGCGTATCTCAAGGGTGTAGCTGTCGCTCCGGATGGTGCCCTCGGTGGCAAGCACTCCCACATGGCGCGTGGCGGTGAGCGCGCCGATGACCTCCGCCGTGGGGCGTATTATGCCGAGCACGCGGCGCGAAGGGTCTATGGCGGGGAGGTCGCGCTGCTGTATGGTGCGCAAGGCCTTTGCCGAAGCCGTGTTGCAGGCAAGTATGACGAGGCGGCAACCCATGCCGAAGAGTTTCACCACAGCCTGGCGCGTAAATTCATATACCACGTCGAAAGAGCACTGGCCATACGGCGCACGGGCATTGTCGCCGAGGTAGATGTAATCGTACTGCGGCAACAAGTGGCGTATGCCATGCAAGATAGTCAGCCCGCCATAACCCGAATCGAATATGCCTATCGGGCCTGAGACTGCCGTTTGACCGTACATGTCGTTTGTCATTTTGTCATTGTGGGTGGCGGGATGCACCGTCTTGCCTACCGCAGGAGGTCTATCACCATAAGCGTCACGTTCTCTCCGAGCGCACTGTCTATGTAAGGGCAGGCATTGTCATCGATGTTGATGATGAAAGCGAGGCCGTTCTGCTGCCCGACAGTGGCTATGGCTGCTTTCAGCTTGCGGTGCAAAGGGGCAAAAATATCGTTCTCTGCGGCGGCAAGCAGTCGCTGGCTCTCCTCCTTAAAGGCTATGTTGCGCTTGAGCAACTCCTGCAATTCGCTCTGCCGCTTGTGAAGGATGGACCGCGGATAGCTGCCCTGGCCGTCGAGAAACTCCTCGTACTGGCTGTTGAACTCATCCTCGGCGCGCTTTGTCTCGGCGGCATACTTGCCTCTAAGCGAGGCAAGGCTCTTCTGCGCGGCCTCGTATTCGGGCATGGCCTGCAAAGCGGTGGAATAGCTAACGTAGCCGAACCGTGGCTTAACCCGTTCTCCGTTCACGCCGGCCACCTCGCTGACTGCCGTGGAGGCAGCCACAGTGTCCGCTTCGGCCTGCGCCATGACGCACGCCGACATCCCGCCGAATAGCAACGCCGCGAACGCACGCCGCACCGTGTCACATCTCATTTTCATTATCAACTGTATATCAGTTTGTGCCGCCATGTCAAGGTCAGCGGCGACAGCCCCGCCAAAGACGCCCCATACGGGGCATGGCGGCAGCATACGGACTCAGCCGCACGGCAACAATGCCATGCGACTGAGCCAAGAAAAGACTTACTGAATGCCGAGCTTAACCTTTACCTCCGCCGTGACGTCGGTGCTCTGCGTGGTGCTAATGTAGGGAATACCGCCCGCTATGTCCATTATGTAGATGTAGCCTCCGGCATCACCCACCTCCTTGATGGCTTCCACCACTTTGGTGGTGATGGCCTGCATCTTCTCTTGCGAGGCTCTGGACAGTTCCTGCTGGTTGTCCTGGTAGCTCTGCTGTATCTTTTGATAAATCTCGTTCAACTCCTGCTCGCGACGCTGGCGTATGTTCTCCGGCAGCGTGGTGCGGGTAGAGTCGTAAGCCTGCGACTTGCGCGCCAGTTCATCTTGCATTCCCTGCAGGTCGGCCTCATACTGCTTCTGCAGTGCGTCTATCTCTTCACGTGCCTGATTGTATTCAGGCATGGCCGGAATGATTTCCTGCGTGTTGACATGTCCGAACTTCTGCGCAAAGGCAGCCACCGGCGCAAACATCATAAGCGCCAAAAATAACTTTTTCATTGTCTTTTATTGTTTTTATTGTTATTGATTAATCAATGAGCGCACGGCGTGCTGGAACTCCACCTACCCGGAGCCACCATAACACACAATGCTTGCCGCGAATCTGCCCCGGGCTTTCCGCGACGGCAATGCGGCACCGCTCCAACCGGCAAGGCACGGCATGGACGGAAGCCGCCATCGGATGCAGTCCTGCGTCAGTAAGCATAGCCCAACTTCTGCAGCACTTCGTTGCTTATGTCTATCTTCGGGCTTCCAAATATTATTCCCATATTACTGGCTCGGTCCAACACGAGCTGATAGCCGCGCAGGTCTGCAATGTCTTTCACCGCGTTGTAAACCTCTTCCTGAATAGGAGTCATGAGGCTTGCGCGCTTTTTGTAAAGCTCGCCTTCGGGGCCGAAGTATGTCTTCTTCAGCTCGGCTGCCTGCTTCTCTTTCTCCATTATGGCATCCTGTCGCTCCTTTTTCTGCTCTTGCGAGAGGAACACCACTTCGTTTTGGTAGTTTTTATACATGGTCTGAGCCTCCGTGGAAAGAGCCTCCACCTCGGCCTGCCACTTCTTCGACACCTGATTGAGTTGCTCATTGGCCCGCTCATAAGCCGGAATGTTCTTTAATATATATTCCATGTCTATGAGAGCGAACTTCTGCGCATTGGCGGTGATGGCCAAAAGCAACAGTGCTGACACTATAACCAATTTTCTCATAAATCGTATATCGTTTTCATCATGATCTGTTTTATAAGGCATTGTCATCCGCGCAACGCCCGTATAGACATCCACTACGCCTGCGCCTGCCTGAGCGAAGCCCGCCAAAAGACACGGCGCATGGCACGGGCGGAATCCATCAGAACTCCTGCCCAAGCACGAAGTGGAACTGGCTGCCTCCCTTTGTGCCCGTAGAGAGTGCCTCGTCGAAGCCGTAAGCCCAGTCGATGCCCATCAAACCGACCATGGGGAGGTAAATGCGGACACCCACACCGGCCGAACGCTTCATGTCGAACGGGTTGAACTTCTTAGTGTCATACCACGCATTGCCGCCTTCAAGGAACGTCAAACCGTAGATGGTGGTGTTGCCGAGCATGAAAGGATAGCGCAACTCGAGCGTCAAACGGTCGTAAGCATATCCCGGCGCGGAATAGGGTGTCAGCGAACCGTTCTCATAGCCGCGCAAGCCAATGGTCTCCTGAGCATATCCATAGGAGTAACCGCTCATGCCGTCGCCACCGACATAGAATGTCTCAAACGGCGATTTCTTGTATTTGTTGTATGACCCGAGCAAGCCAAACTCCACGCGCGTCATCAGCACGAAGCACTTCTGACCGCTGGTCAGCGCGGTATAGTTGCGGAATTTGAATTTCCACTTGTGGTATTCTATCCAACGATACTTTTCCTGTTGCTCATCCTGATAGCTCGACGAGTAGGCATCCGTAGCCAGATTCTCATAATCTTTGCCATCCCAAAGCGACCAAGGCGGGGTCAAGGTGACCGACGCAAGGAACTCGGAGCCGCGACGCGGGAAGAGTGTGTTATCCGTACTGGTACGCGAGAGCGCAATACCGAGGTTCACGTTGTTACAATTGCCATCAGTAATGAGGAAGTATTGCCAATCCTTGAGCATGTAACGCTGATAAGACAATGACACTGCCAGCTGGAAGTAATCGTCGGGCCAGCGCAGCCTTTTGCCCCACCCTATAGAGAAGCCAACTATCTGCACATACTTGTCCTCGTCGAGATAGCTCTCGTAATTGTTGTAATAATAACTGTTGTAAGTACCGTAATAGTTGTAGTAATTGTACCAATTGCTATTATAGTAGCTGCTGTTCACATCGGTTTGCTTAGAGTAGAAAGCTCCCACATTGAAGGCATTGGGACGCTTTCCGCCAAACCATGGCGCCGAATAGCTTATGCTGTACGACTGGTAATAGGTGCCGTTTGTCTGGGCACTGAGCGCCAACTGCTCGCCATCGCCTATCGGCAATATACCGCGGTGCATCTTGTTCTTGCCAAAGAGGTTGCGCATGGAGAAGTTGTTGAGCTTGAGCGATATGCGCCCTATGACACCGGTCTGTCCCCAACCGAGCGAGAACTCCACCTGATCGTTGGACTTCTGCAACAGATTCCAGTTTATGTCCACCGTTCCATCCTCGTAGTTGGGCTTCACGTCGGGGCTAACCTGCTCCGCGTCGAAGAATCCCATGGAGGCTATTTCACGCGCCGAACGCATCAATGCGTCTTTTGAGAACAGGTCGCCCGGCTTTGTACGCAGTTCTCGGCGCACCACTTCCTCGTAAAGGCGGTCGTTGCCGAATATCCTCACTTGCTTGATGTATGCCTGTTGCCCCTCGGAAATGCGCATTTCCAGGTCGATGGAGTCACCAACCACGTTCACTTCAGTAGGCACCAACTGGTAAAACAAGTAACCGTTGTTCCAGTAGTAGTTGCCAACGGCATCCTCGTCTTCTTCAAGCCGCTTTTTGAGAAGGTTCTGGTTGTATACATCTCCTTTCTTCATTCCCAGCAACCTGTTGAGGTAGTCGGTGTTAACCACAGTGTTGCCCACCCACGTTATATTCCTTATGTAATATTTCTGGCCTTCATCCACCTCCACATATACATTGACGTGGTTGTCGTCATGCATCCACACGCTGTCTTTTAAGATTACCATGTCGCGGTAACCCAGCTCATTATATTTGTCAATGAGGTTTTGCTTGTCCGTCGCGTAACGCTCATCGGTGAATTTCTTTGATTTCAGGAACGTTGACAACTTGCCCGCCTCATGTGTCTTCGAGAACACGCCCTTGGAAAACAGCCCTCCCTTTATCTTCTTGCTGGAGAGGTTCTTGTTGCCCACAAGGATGATGTTCCTCACTTTCATCTTTTCCTTCTTGTCAACGTTGATGTCCAGAATCACTTGGTTCTTGGATGCCACATCCTCGCGCTGTACGATTTCCACTTCCGCATTCTTGTAGCCTTTTTCATCGAAATACTTCTTCGCAAGAATCTTCGCACGGTCTATTATGTTAGGCGTTATTTGGCTTCCCTTGATGAGTCCCAACTTGGCTTCGAGGTCTTCGCGTTCCGACTTCTTCAGGCCATTGTAGTTGATGGAGCTTACCCTCGGCCTGAGAGCCAAGTTGAAGCAGAGGTAAATCTTCGAGCCTACGATAGAATCCGCCGAGACAGACACTTTCGAAAAGAGGCCATGCTTCCAATAACGCTTCACGGCCTCTGTGATTTCTGTGCCCGGCACAGTAATGCGCTGGCCGATGGCGAGTCCCGAAATGCCCGTAAGCACATAATCTTCGTAGCCTTCCACCCCTTTGACGGTCATGCCTCCAATCTCGCAAGAGCGCGGAGTGCCAGCGTATGATATATCCGGATTTACAATCTTGTCTTGGGCTACTATGTTCAGGCCGAAGCACATCGCCACGAACAGCAGCCCAATCACTCTTTCCTTATCATCCATGCTCCTATGTGATAATGTTTGTATTTTGTTCATTGTTCGTTCTCCGCCACTTGCGCTTCTGTCTTGCCAAAGCGTCGCTGGCGATTTTGGTAACTCGCTATGGCACCCCTCAGTGCCTGTTCATCGAAGTCGGGCCAGTATGTGTCGCAGAAATACAGCTCCGAGTAAGCTATCTGCCAAAGCAAGAAATTGGATATGCGCAACTCTCCGCCGGTGCGTATCAGCAGGTCGGGTTCTGGCATGAAGTTCGTCTGCAGGCGCGCGTCGATGTCGGCATCGGTGATGTCTTCCGGATTCACGAGACCCTCCTTGGCCGCGGCTGCGATTTCCCTTACGGCCCGTATCAGCTCCCATTTGGCCGAATAGCTCAACGCCACAACCATGGTCATGGCCGTGTTAGCGGCGGTATTCTCCTCCGTCTGGCGCAGTTTCCGGCGCACATCGTCCGGCAGACGGTCAATGTCGCCGATAACCCTGAACCTGACGTTGTTGCGCATGAATATCTCGTCCTCGAGAGATGACAGCACAAGCCCCATCAACGCGGCCACCTCATCGGCAGGCCTGCTCCAGTTTTCGGTAGAGAAAGTGTAAAGCGTGAGATATTTCACGCCAAGGCGAGTACACTCCGACGTCACCTTGCGCACCGCCTCCACTCCTGCCTGATGGCCGTAACTGCGCTCACGCCCTCTCTCTGTGGCCCATCTGCCGTTGCCGTCCATGATGATGGCGATGTGGCGCGGTATGCGTTTCATATCCAAATGTCCAGTCATTCCGTCAAAATCTATCGTTATGGCACGTTTTACACTTAGCCCAAATATCATATGTCACCGATAATTGCAACATGCTGTAACTGTCGGTATTCTTGAATATGCCGTTGCTGTCTATGCCGTAAGGGTCGTCCACGCCATCGAGCTTGTCGCTCAACGAGAAGTGCATGGCCCACTCCAGCGCAATGTTAAGTCGAGTTCCCATCTTGTATTTCACCCCAACGCCTATCGGCAGGTTGCCTGTCACCACGCTGCCATCGCCGGTCTTGGCGTATGTAAGCCCCAAGCCTATGGCTATAAACGGAGTGAAGCGTCGCGCCCCGAAATACTCGCGTCCGGTGCCGTAAGGCCAGAAGTTATACTCAAACCGCAGACCCGCGTCGATGACGGTATTGCTGAAAGCCAACGTAGAATCACTAAACTCCGGATACCACGTGCTGACATTCCCAGACGAGCCTTTCAGCTTGCTGTATGTCACGTTCAGCGCGATGTCCATGCGCGGATTGAACCTATACTTGGCCAACAGCGAACCTTCCGGTTGCATATTCTTGAGTATGCTGCCATTGAAGTCGCCCTGGTATGACAGCAGGCCAATGCCTCCACCTATCTCAGCCCTGTATTCCGGGTCTGTCTGCGCCGTGGCCGCCATGGCGGCCACAAGCATCAAGATAGATGTCACAGCCTTCTTCATCAGCGCTGCTCCGTTATGCCATCATTCATCCCAATCGATGCTGTTCAGCTTGGCACGCCACACCTGTCCTGTGCCTCCGCACACTATCCAAATGTAGTTGTCATCGTCCACCGCGGCCGCGACTGCCGTGGCCGAGGTGTCGAAATCATCGGGAAAAGTATAGGTGGAGCTGGCCGGCCACGTTATACCGCCATCGCGGCTCACGTACATATTTGCAAAGGCTTCTTCATCGCAAGCCCCTATGCCTGCCCCACCGAAAGCTATCTTGCTGTTTCCATAATTTATCACGGTGAGTCCGCTGAGCCTCGGCAACGGGTAATCGTTGTGGCTGTCGGCCTCAACGTAAATCCACTTGTTGGTTTCGCTGTCATAAGAATATTCCACCACTTTGCGCCACACATGCGCCGTCGTGTCCTCCGGATAGGCTTCCACATCGCGGTTGCCCAACAACATCACGTAGTCGGTGCTGTCAACATAGCCATAGTCCTCCGTACATGAAATCAAGTCACGCACGGGAAGGTCGGACGCTGCATCGGCCAGCAAATCGCATTGCCACGTGCGTCCTCCGTCGACAGACACCAATATCGAGTCTGATGCACCCACGCCGTACAGCTCGGCTGTACTCGCGCCTATGAGGCGTTCCAGCCCATCCACATCGGTTACGTCGGCAAACGTAATCCCATCGGTAGAAGCCTTTAGGGTGGTTCCATCGAGCAAGAACAGTGTGTCGCCTTTCATCGCTATATTATAATAGGTGTCGGAGCCAAAGGTATCGGCCTCGCGAGTCCATGTGTTGCCATCGCTCACATCCGATGTATAGAGCGACGTGGCTCCCGCCTCCAGCCCGAAAAGCAGCAGACGGCCATTCATCACGACGAGTCTCATGCCTTCAAGAGCCGCGATAGAACTGTTGTCAGCGAGCTGTGTCCAGTTAAACTGGCCGGCAGTCTCCTGATGTATGTTCACCGTCACCTTGTAAAGGCGGTACGACTCGCCGTTGGAGGCGTAAGCCCTCAGATACCTTGGCACGCTGAAGTCTATCGAGTCGGTGGTCGTAAGCGAACGGATGGAATCGCGCGCGATGTTTTCTATCATCACGAAAGCGTTGTTCTTCGTAGAATAAGAGCATAGCAACTTCGTCGCGTCTATGCCCACCGGCATGGAGTCCACATTGAATATCTCACCATTCAGTTGGTCGATGGAGAACGGGTAGTTGGCCACAACCTGCGTTTCGTCGATGTATGTCGAATCTTCCCCAAGTGAATCAGTGGTGTGTACGGTTATGTTCGCATTGGTAATGCTGAACTGTGTAATGGCCACATCATCATATAGCGTCACATCATCAGTGTAGCTGGTGTTAAGGCACGATGCAAGAAAGATGCCCGCCACGAAAAGCAGACACAGATGACTTATGTTCTTACTCATTCGAAATGATTTCATTTTTAGGTGCAAATTTAATCACATTTCCGCAAATCGAAACATTTTCCCACCCTTAATTAAGAAAAAACATAAGGACATACGGCATTTTAAGGTCTATTAATTAAAAAAAGCGGCATTCTGTACCACCGCCCCCGTCACGCGCACATCCCTTGCGCACAACCGATGACAAACCCGTCCAAATGATGTCACGCATTACGACATCGGCCACGCAGACTGCCGCGGCGACATACACAAAAGAAACAGCGCGGTATGAATCACTCACCCCGCGCTGTTCCCACATACGGCCGCCCTAGCTTCCAGCCACAACTGGCATTCCGCAAAGGCTAACCATGTATGAAATCTAATAACATAATCTTTACCTTAAAATTATCAAACTACTAACCTAATGAATAACAGTACATTCATCACGAATGCGATGCAAAGTTAACGCATTTCCGGCTTACCCACAACATGCTGCTTGGTTATTTTCCACCGGCCACATCTTTTATTGACATAAATCAACCACGACAGTTTTCTCTTAGGCCATAGCGATGGAAAACCAACCGAAGGTGTCGCCCCGGCGGACATCACACATATACCCACATGCACTGTGGCACAAGCCCAAAGCCCCCTCGTTCCATATTCAGCCCTCTCCGGCGGAGAGTGCAAGCGGTAATAAATGTTTACAAAACATGCGCAAACTTGCAAGATTATGTGTTACAACCGTGATAGTTTCTATCGTTTCAAAGAACTGTACGAGCAGAAAGGCGAACATGCCCTGCAGGAGATATCCCGAAAGAAGTCGACGATAAAGAATCGTGTGGAAGAACATATAGAACAGGCTTCCTATTTCCATTGATAATTGGCTCGGCAATAGGATCAACATTATACCAAATAAATTTAGCCCGCAACGAAGGCTGCGTTGTCGCTCCTCGTGATTCGTCCGGATAGAAGTTCTTTGATTTTGTCTTGCAATGATGGGTCAACAGATAACTCTTCTTCATACCAGCGCTCAATTCTGTCCTTGGCTTTTCTCACAAAATAACTATCCAAATTATCGGTTGGTAGTGGATAGTTATAATCGGCAGAAGAAGAATCGTATGTAATTTTGCAAAGTCAAGCTGTTTTCGGTTTTCATATTTCAAGTTATAAAGTCTTAGCGGTGAACCGGCGTATAGCTTTTCATTTATGCACTTTAATATCAAAAGCATTGTGGTCAAGTGTAGCTGACCGTCCAACACATCCCATTCATAGTTGCCACCTTGTGTTAGTTTTGGCTTAACCATCAAAGGCTGTAGATAATAAGTTGCATTTTTATTGGCATTTGTACGAGCAAAAAATGTAAGGTCATTAAGAAGGTCGTCAACTTGTTTAGCATCATTATCAGTTATTCCAACCTCAGATGCTTCCCATCTATAACCTCGTTGATATGAAGGAATTGTAAATACAAAGCCACCAGTCAACAACTCACTTACCGGCATTTCAATAGGATCAGAATACCCTATGATTTTGTCTATATTTGTTAAATCCATAATCAATATATTTTTTCTATAATAATTTCATTGCTATCCATGCACAAGCCTCTGCGTCCGCAAGGGCATTATGGTGGTTTTCCATTTCATAGCCGCAGGCAGCCGCCGAAAGATGAAGTTGGTGACTCGGAATATCTAGGCATTTACGTGATGCTGCGAGCGTACAATGAAACCTGTAGTCTGGATATTCCATGTTATACTCTTCAAAAACTGCTTTCAGACAACTTTCATCAAAGGGACGATTGTGAGCCACAAGAGGAAGTCCTGCGATGCGTTCTTCTATCTGCGCCCAGACCTCAGGAAACTTAGGCTGATTGTCTGTGTCCTGCCGTGTAAGTCCGTGAACTTCTGTAGTCCAGTATGTGTAATAGTTAGGTGATGGTTGGATAAGGCTGTAGAATTTATCGACAATCTTACCACCACGCACTACCACTACGCCGACACTGCATATGCTGGAACGTCGTCCGTTGGCTGTTTCAAAATCTATTGCTGCGAAATCCAGCATAGTCAATCATTCTTATATAAGTTATACATATCGGACACCCATCCTTTCATTGCTTTTCTTAGGGATG
>CAZKMT010000060.1:6068-12492 GCA_964554115.1 uncultured Prevotella sp. | reverse complement strand
GTCATAAATGTGAGTAGTGTCATTGCCGTGATGGGCGTGTACTGTGCGTTCTCTGTACGTGGACGCATAAGAATGTATTTGAGCCCTGTCGATGCTCTATGGATTCTTATGTCATCACAACAGCTCAGAACTCCAACCTTATGCTCCCGTTAATTTGTCTGCCCGTAAGATAATTGGGCACAGCGTATTGCTGATTTGTCACGTCTGTCACCCAATAATAAGAGTTTACGTTGTTTATGCCCAAGAGATTTAGGCAGTCCACTCCTAGCCAAATGTTTTTGAACACACTGTTTTTCTTGCGGTCATCGTTATCGTAGGCTCTGAAACTTAATCCGATGTCAACGCGCTTGTAAGCCGGTGCCCTAAAGTCTTGGTATTCCAGTCCTTTATGTGGTGCGCCAAACGGTAGACCGTCTGCAAAAGCGAGCCGCAGAGTCATTTTCCATCTGTCGGTGCCGGGAAAATAGTCCGTAAAATGCAGGTTCATCGAGTATCTTTGGTCTGTGGGCATTGGTATCGTGTGTCCGTTTATTTTTTGTTTGGTGCTCATTACAGAGAAAGTTATCCACGAGTCCGTGCCTGGCACAAACTCGCCATATAGTTTCAAGTCTATCCCTGTGGAATATCCGCTGCCGATATTTTCTCCGTAGTATGTGATTTTCAAGTTGTTCACGTTGTAAGGTATTATGTTTGCGAGTGCCTTATAATAGGCTTCTGCAGTAAATTTATAAGGGCGGTCTTTTATCTTGAAGCGATAGTCGAACGCGGCCACAAAGTGTATGGAGCGTTGGCTTTTGATGTTTTGGTTGAGCGTGACAACGGTAGTGCCATTCACGGTTGAGGTGTCGCGCAACTCCTTGAAGAATGGAGCTTGGTAATACAATCCCGTAGCGAACCTGAATGTTGCGTTTTCGTTGAAGCCGGGAATGATGGCCAGTGAAGCGCGGGGCGACACGGTTGTCTCTTTGTTGAATGACCAATTGCTAAATCGCACGCCAAAATTTAGGGTGTAAAACGTGATATTTTCCGTTCCACTTGTAAACTTGTACGTATCTTGCACGTAACCCTCTATCCTGTGACTGTTCAGTTCGTTTTGTGAATTGAGTGAATAAACCAAGTCAAGTCTGTCGGCTGCGTGCGGAATAGAGTATCCGCTCGAATCACGCATTTCATACTCCCTGGAATTTTCTTCTACGTGTTCTATCTTGTAGGTCAGTCCTCCCTCTACGGTATGGCGATTGGCCTTGTGGTTTAGCATTATTTTGAAACTCTCCACATTGGCCGTCAGGTAGTTTCTGGCGTGTTCCATGTATGTTCCCACTCCCAAGTTGGTGTCTTCCTGGGTGTCGTCAAGCCAATATTGTCCTTGTATGTCATAAGTTTCACTCTCTTTCGTATAAAAGGCCGATGCCAAAAACGACAGTTTGGTGTTGGTTCCAAAGTTGCGCGATATGGTCATTGCTCCGAAAAGTGTCCTGAAGAGATCCTTTTCCTGCCCATCGAAATAGACCTTGAAAGACTTCACATCCTCCATGGTTCCAAAAGACGTTTCTCTGTCTGTAGGTGTGAAGTTGTAGTGATTCTCGGATATGTTGCCTATGAAATCAATGCTCCATCTTTGGTTCGGGTGGTAGCTTATGTATGTTTGATAATCAAGGAAGTTGGGCTCATATTCCCCATTGGTCTCGAGTGTTCCGAGTAAGTACTTGTTTGTCTTGTATCGTATGCCGTGGCTCATGGAGAATTTCTTCCCGCCAAAGCCCACATAGCCACTCGCGCCAAGCAGCGATACTGTGGCGTTGGCTTCAAAACTCGTTGGCTGTTTGTATGTAATGTCGAGAGCCGACGACATCTTGTCGCCATACTTCGCTTCAAATCCGCCGGAAGAAAAGGCCACAGCCTCCACCATGTCAGCATTTATTATGCTTAGCCCCTCTTGTTGCCCGCTGCGAATGAGCAGAGGGCGATATATCTCGATGTTGTTTATGTACACGGAGTTCTCGTCGAAGCTGCCACCACGTACATTATATTGCGAAGATAGCTCGTTGTGTGTTGACACGCCGGCCTGTTGCTGTATCAAATCTTCAACGGCATTGCCTGTCGCCGATGGAACGCCTTTCATGTCCTTTATGTCCAATTGCTCGGTACCTGTGGTCTGTCTTCGCCTTTCTGTCACCACCACTTCGCCTAAAGCAGCCATCGAAGGCAGCTGTACAGTTATCTTTTGTTTTCCGCTCGGATTTTTGAACACCCGTTTGCGGGCGTTGTAACCTATCATCGAAAACTTGACCTCAACGCTGTCTGCAGACTTTAACGCTATGCTGAACTCTCCTTTCAGGTCTGTCATGGTCACTTTGCCCTGCTCCAAGCATGATACGGTCGCCAGTTCGATGGGGTTGCCCTCTTCATCTACGACCGTTCCGGTGAGCGTAAAGTCTTGGGCGGCAATGCGCAAGCAGCTTATCAGTGCCAATATGGGCACTGCAAAAATGCGTATGACGATAGAATTCTTCATTTGGTTAATTAACGCTGATTTTGCCGTTTAATTGTGTGCAGAAATACAAAACATGACATGCACGCCGGTGTGCGCAGCTTGGAACTACCGACGGCTTGAACAGTTTAATGCCGGTAAGTCCTTGATAGGTAAGGATGGGGCATTTGCCCCGTTATATAAATATAATGTGAGAACGCTCATCTTTTCCCGGCATGGGCGTATGAGCGGCACTCGCCGCAACTGCAAGATGCAGGAACAACTCTTGATTATTACACTTCGGAATTATTCATTTTAATTTACGCCTACTGTGGCCTTAGGCTTTCTTTGTACCACTCGAATAGCTTTGCCACGCCATCTTCAATGTCCACTTTGTGTGTCCATCCGAGAGAGTGGAGCTTGCTCACGTCGGTGAGCTTGCGTGGTGTTCCGTCGGGTTTCGATGCGTCGAACTCTATTGTTCCATTGAACCCGATGGTATGGGCGATGAGTTCAGCCAACTCACGTATGGTCAGTTCCTTGCCGGTGCCAACGTTGATGTGGCAGTTGCGTATCTCGCCTAACGACGGTATGGCTCCGCCGCGTCCACTGTTGTTGTCGCGGTTCACGGCTCCGTCAACGGTCGTTCCGTAGAATACGGATGAGTATTTCTCGATGCCTGTGATGTCCTTGAAATCCACGTTGAGCAGCACGTGGACGCTTGCGTCGGCCATGTCTTCGCTCCACAAAAATTCGCGGAGCGGCGTGCCAGTACCCCATAATGTGACCTTGTTGTCGCTGACTCCGTATTTTGCGAGTACATTAAGAATTTCCGTTTCCCCATGCCTGCCTGTAAAGCTCTCCACCGGACGCTTGTTCATGTCCTCGCGTATGGCTTGCCAATTGCCCTCGTGTATTAGTTTTGCGAGGTAAATTTTGCGCATCATGGCAGGCATCACGTGGCTGTTTTCAAGATGGAAGTTGTCATTCGGGCCGTAAAGGTTGGTAGGCATCACTGCAATGTAATTGGTGCCGTATTGCAGGTTATAGCTTTCGCACATTTTCAGGCCGGCTATCTTCGCTATGGCATACTCCTCATTGGTGTATTCCAATGGCGAAGTGAGCAGTGCGTCTTCACGCATCGGCTGTGGCGCGTTCTTTGGGTAGATGCATGTGGAACCGAGGAAGAGCAGCTTCTTTACGCCATGTGAGTGAGCCTCGCTTATCACATTGCACTGTATCATCATGTTCTGCATGATGAAATCGGCTCTGTACAGTGAGTTTGCCATGATGCCGCCAACGAGGGCTGCGGCAAGCACCACGGCATCGGGGTGTTCGTCATCAAAGAATTTCCTTACTGCCAGCCTGTCTGTCAGGTCAAGTTCTTCGTGCGTGCGGCCTACGAGATTGTTGTATTCGCGCGCCGCAAGGTTTTTCCAGATGGCGGAGCCTACAAGGCCGCGATGCCCTGCTATATATATCTTTGTGTTTTTGTCAAGTGCCATTTCTTCGCTTTTTGTTTGTGCCAGTTTCCTGCGTCACGCTGTCGTGAGCGTTTTGCCACACATCTTGCCCATGTGAGTGTGTGCCTTGATTGTGATATGGAATCAAAATGCAAGCCGCGAAACCGATGTTGCGGCTCGCGGCTTTCGGTCATTCAGCCTCTTGTGCTTTTATGAACAGTTTCTTTGCGAACCTCATGTCGTGCTTTACCATTATCCTTACGAGTTGTTCGAAGCTCGTCTTGCAGGGATTCCATCCTAATTTCTCCTTTGCCTTTGATGGGTCACCGAGCAGCTGATCCACTTCCGCCGGGCGGAAATACTTCGGGTCTATTTCCACGAGCACCCTGCCTGTGCCCTTGTCAATGCCTTTCTCGTTGAGGCCCTCGCCATGCCATTCAAGCTCTATGCCTACTTCCTTGAATGCTAATGAGGCAAACTCGCGTACGGTATGGTCTTCGCCTGTGGCTATCACGAAGTCTTCCGGTTCGGGCTGTTGCAATATCAGCCACATACATTCCACGTAGTCTTTGGCATATCCCCAGTCACGCCTTGAGTTGAGGTTGCCAAGATAGAGCTTGTCTTGGTAACCTTGGGCGATGCGGGTGGCGGCGAGCGTTATCTTGCGTGTCACGAAGTTTTCGCCACGACGTTCGCTTTCGTGGTTGAAGAGTATGCCGTTGCAACAGAACATGCCGTAAGACTCGCGGTAGTTCTTCATTATCCAGTATCCATAGAGCTTGGCTACGGAGTATGGCGAGCGTGGGTAGAAAGGCGTTGTCTCTTTTTGCGGAATCTCCTGCACTTTCCCATACAGTTCGGAAGTGGACGCTTGATAGATGCGGCAGGTCTTCTCCAGTCCGCAGATACGCACGGCCTCAAGCAGGCGCAGTGCTCCCACGGCATCTGTCTCGGCCGTGTATTCAGGCACATCGAACGACACTTTCACGTGGCTCTGTGCGGCAAGATTGTATATTTCCGTAGGTCTCGTCTCTCCGATTATGCGTATGAGCGATGAGGAGTCTGTCATGTCTGCCCAGTGAAGGTTCACGAGGCGCGATTTTTTCATGTCGCGCACCCATTCGTCAAGGTATAGGTGTTCTATGCGCCCTGTGTTGAACGACGACGAGCGGCGCAACAGTCCGTGCACCTCATAGCCTTTTTCTATGAGAAATTCGGCAAGGAATGAACCGTCTTGTCCGGTTATGCCTGTGATTAAAGCAGTTTTTTTTCCCATCTTTATTGTGTGTGATGAAGTGTTGTCTACTTGTCTTCGCCAGAGAATTGCTTGATGCGCTGTTCTTCAGAGAGTTTGCATATCAGCAGTGTTCCGTTGTTCTCTGCCACGATATAGCCATCGAGTCCCTGAATCACCACTTTTCTTTCCTGTGCGGTGTGTATAATGCAGTTGTGTGTGTCAAACAGGCTGACGTTGTTTCCTATGCAACCGTTGCCATATAGGTCTTTTTGTGTGTGCCCGAGCAGTGCTCCCCATGTGCCGAGGTCGCTCCATCCGAAATCAGACGGGCAGACAAAAATCTCTTCGGCCTTTTCCATTATCGCATAGTCTATGGATATGTTTTCGCAGTCCGGGAAGCATTTGTCTATCGCTTCTTGCTCCTTGTCCGTGCCATATATTGGTAGCAATGTCTCAAAGATGTTGGCCAGGGAGGGCGCGTATATCCTGAATGCGTTTGTGATAGTGCTTATGTTCCAAAGGAAGATGCCCGAGTTCCAGAAGTAGTTTTTCTTCTGGATGTATTGTTTGGCTGTTTCCAAGTCGGGCTTTTCGCGGAAAGAGTCGACGCGGAACACGTCTTTGTTCCTCAATGAGCTTGACGAAAGGTCCGCCTGTATGTAGCCATATCCCGTGTCGGGCCTTGTCGGTTTTATGCCCAGTGTCACTATCGAATCTGTCTCTCCGGTAAAGGCAAGGCACTTTTTTATTGTGCGGGCAAACTCCGATGTGTTTGTGACTATGTGGTCACTGGGCGAAACCACTATGTTGGCTTTCGGGTCTTTCGACTTTATCTTCCAGCTTACGTATGCTATGCACGGTGCCGTGTTACGCCGACATGGCTCGCACAGTATGTTGCCGTCCGGAACACCGGGCAACTGTTCTTTCACTATGCTTGCATATTTTTTGTTTGTTACCACCCATACATTGCTTGCGGGGCAGATGTCTGCAAACCGCTCCATTGTCAATTGCAGTAGCGACTTGCCCACTCCGAGCACATCGATGAACTGCTTGGGGTATTCTGCCGTGCTCATGGGCCAGAATCGGCTTCCCACGCCGCCGGCCATGATTACCAAGTGATTGTTTCTTTCAGCCATAGCTTATTTATGTGTGTGATATTATTGTTGTGTGCATAGTGGTCGTGATGGTTCGTTCGGCATTTCCTTTTACGTCATAGCTTGCGTCATGTTTTTAGTCTCATGTTCCTTTTCATCG
>CAZKMT010000060.1:0-5968 GCA_964554115.1 uncultured Prevotella sp. | reverse complement strand
CTCTACCCCCTCTTTAGTTTCTTGTTAATCTCGTTGAAAAAGTCTTCGATCGAAATGTTTCGAGGAATGATGCTTCCGAGCACAGTGCTTGCCTCTGTCGGATTGTGCTCAAGGGCTTTACCGAGATACCAATGAAACTCTTCCAGTTTCATCAATTGCCAGCAGCATAATGCCATGTAAGAGTATCCGTCCTTGAAGTCATGCCCCACGGTCTCAAAAAACAGCTTGAACAGCTGATAGGCTTTTTTAAGATGCTTATTGTCGAGCAGTGAGATTATGACGCGGAGCATTATGTCCGGAGAGTTGCCCGATTCAATTATGGCATTGCGGAACAAGGCTTCGGCCTCTTCGTCCATGCCGTTTTCCAGCAGGATGTGTCCTCGCATGATGCACAGTTCGGCATTGTTGGTGTCACAGTTGTCTATTGTCTGGGCTTTTTTCAGACACGACAGGGCTTTCTCGGGCATGGCTTTCGCGCTGTATGCGAAAGCCATCGCCTCATATACTTGCGCCTCGTAGTTGTCTTCCGACAGGGCGGCTATGGCGGCAGCCTTGTTGAGATGCAGCAGTGCCCGGTCGTTGTTGCCGAGATGCATCAGGCATGTTCCTATGTACAGCTCTCCATATCCGTCATTGGGGCACTCTTTGTTGTAGCGCGTGTAAAACACCAGTGCCTCCTCAAAGTTGCCTATCTTGTACAGGCTGTCGGCCTTTGTCATGAGGGCATTGGCATTCTGTGGGTTGATGGCAAGGGCGTATTCGCTGCTCGTTATGGCATCGCTGTACATTCCGGCGAGCAGCTGCACGTTTGCGAGTGCCCCCCACCATTTTGTGGAACGCGGGTCGGCATCTATCAGTCTGTCGTAAATGTCCATGCACTCTTTGTAGCGTTCGAGCCCTGTCAATGCCCGTCCGCATGTGTCGAGGTATTCAGCGTTGTCGCTGTCGTGGCTTCGCGAGAGCCAGTCGAGAGCCTTGTCAAACACCCCATAGTCTGTGTACATGGTGGCGATGTCGAGTATGAAATCGTCGTGTTCGGATGATGCGGTTGAAGAAAAAAAGTCTTCAAGACATTTCTCGGCCTCGTCTATCTTGTCTTGTGCCACCAATATTTCGGCTTGCAGGAATTTGTAGTCGGGGTCGTTCTTGTCTGTTATCTCGGCCGAATACTTCATCGCGGTGTCCAAGTCCTCGCGCGCCAAGGCCTCACGAGCCTTGAATGCCAGTGGAAGTGTGGCTCCGGGGTTCAGTTCCAGAGCGGTGTCGATGGCAGCGCCGGCCTTTTCCCTGTCGCCCGACATGTTGTAGAAGTCCGCTATGTCAAGCAGGTCATCCGTGTCCATGAATATTGGCGTACCCGCGCTTACCGACTCCTCATAGGCTGTCAGTATGCTCCTGAACTCATTGCTGTCAAAATATTCGTCGTCTGTTTGCATCATTTGTTTATCTTTGCCCATGTATCTTTGAGCCCGACAGTGCGGTTGAATATGAGCTTTCCCTCCACAGAGTCAGGGTCAATCACGAAATAACCTATGCGCTGGAACTGCAGGAAGTCGCCCGGTCTTTTCTCTTTCAGATACTCTTCCACGTAGCAGTTGTCCAGCACTTTCAGAGAGTCGGGGTTCAGCAGCTCCCTGAAGTCGCGCTCGTCGGCTCCGGGATTTTCAACGCTGAACAGCCTGTCGTACAGCCTCACCTCTGCGGGCAGGCAGTGGGCGGTGCTCACCCAGTGGAGCGTGCCTTTCACTTTGCGGTTGGCTCCGTCCATGCCTGTCTTGGTGTCTGGGTCATATTCCGCGTAAATCTCTTCCACATTGCCATCGGCGTCTTTCTTGCATCCCGTGCATTTGATTATGTAGGCGTTCTTTAGGCGCACCTCCTTGCCAGGCGTCATGCGGAAGAATTTCTTGGGCGCGTCTTCCATGAAGTCCTCACGCTCTATCCACAGCTCCCTGCTGAAAGTGATGCTGTGGAATCCGTCTGCCTCGTTTTCGGGATTGTTGAGGGCTTCCATCTCTTCGGTCTTGCCTTCGGGATAGTTTGTTATGATTAGCTTCACCGGATTGAGCACGGCCGACACGCGGCAGGCTCGCTTGTTGAGGTCGTTGCGCACGGCCGCTTCGAGCAGCTCATAGTCGTTCAGCGCGTCAAACTTGGTGTAGCCTATCGAGTCGATGAAGTCGCGTATGCTCTGTGCGGAATATCCGCGCCGCCGCATTCCGCATATTGTGGGCATTCGCGGGTCGTCCCATCCGCTGACGAGGCGTTCGTTGACAAGGGCGAGCAGTTTGCGTTTGCTCATCACCGTGTATGTGAGGTTCAGCCTGTTGAACTCTATTTGCCTTGGGCGGTAGCCGTCGTTGCGTCCGCGTTCGCTGTCGTATTCCATCAGCAAGTCCACGAACTTGTCGTAGAGTGGGCGGTGGGGCACAAACTCGAGCGTGCAGATGGAGTGGGTCACTCCCTCGAAGTAGTCGCTCTGCCCGTGCGCGAAGTCGTACATCGGGTATGCGTGCCACGTGGTGCCCGTGCGATGGTGGGGCGTGTGTATTATGCGATAGATGACCGGGTCGCGGAAGTGCATGTTCGGACTGGCCATGTCGAGCTTGGCGCGCAGCACCATCGACCCCTCCACGGCTTCGGGCGTGTTCATCTTGTAGAACAACCTGAGGTTTTCTTCCACCGCGCGTTCTCTGTACGGGCTTGGTGTGCCGGCGGTGGTGGGCGTTCCTTTCTGCTCCGCTATCTGCTCAGATGTCTGCTCGTCGATGTATGCCATCCCTTTCTTTATCAGCCATACCGCGAAATCCCACAGCTGTTGGAAGTAATCAGAGGCATAGTAAACGTTGCCCCATTTGAATCCGAGCCACTTTATGTCGTTGAGTATGGATTCCACGTATTCGGTGTCTTCCTTCGATGGGTTGGTGTCGTCGAAGCGCAAGTTGCAGACTCCTCCATGCTTCTCGGCTATGCCGAAGTCCATGCATATAGCTTTTGCGTGACCTATGTGAAGGTAGCCGTTGGGTTCCGGCGGAAACCGTGTCTGTATCCTGCCGTCATTCTTTCCCTCGGCCAGATCGTTCTCGACCAATTGTTCCACGAAGCTCAAGCTCTTTTTTTCTCCGTTTCCTGTAACGCTGTTGTCTGCCATATTGTTACTGGTTTATTCGAAATTTGTACATCTGAACTTGAATGCAAAGGTACGAAATTAATTCATATAATCGGTTCGGGTATGTGCTTTTTTGCATAAAGCGTACAATTAATTGATACTCCTCACTTTTTTGCTGTCCTGTGAAAGATTTATTCGTGTTGTGATGTGTTTGCGCGTCCGGGATGCCATTGCTCGGGCATGGGTTGCTGCCTTGGGGCGATGCGGATGACCGCGATGTTTCCAATAGGTTTCAACGCCGGTTTCCATGTGCTCCCGCCCGGCTGCGGAGGCCTGCGGTTTTGTAAAGATATTTCGCAAAGTGCGTCACTATGCCTCCATATTCCGTAATGTTTTTGCAACTGCCTGGCTTCCAGATGGTTCGCGAACCGTGCCGTTTCGGGCTGTGAAACAGGTCGTTTGTGAGGGCGAAACAGGCCGTTTCGCGACCCGAAACGGCCTGTTTTGCAAGGCGAATCGGCAGCCGTTGCTCCACGCCTCCCTCGTTTGTAAACATTCTTTACCGCCATGCACCATGCTGATGTCGTCGCTCGGCCGGAATTTCCTGTGGGCAGGAAGCCTTTTGCGATATCCGTTGACTTTCCGGAATGAATGCGGGCTTTCTATATATTTAAGTGTCGTAGCCCTCTGTGCGTTGCCTTAAAAAAATACAAATCAAGTAGCATTTGTCTTGTTTTGCTGCTTAACTTTGTAATTTTGCATACGTAACGGCAAACCATCGGCACTGCATGGAAAAAAGAATGACAAGCGAAAACACTGGAAAACCGGTGCATGTCATATTCAATTATAACGATGTGTTCTTCAGTTTTTTCTACGATGGTGGCGGAGAATGCTTCCATCGCTCGCGCGACTTCGCTATGAACTATGTCTACTCGAAAGTTGGCTTCAAGACCCCCTCGCATTTCTCCACTGCGTTCAAGCGGCAATACGTGATGCCGCCGACAGCCGTGCGGAACAATGGAATTTGAGCCTTCCGGAAAGAATATATGAGCCTCACGGCAACGGCATCGTGGAATTTTTGGAGTAATTTTTCGGCGTGACAATACATTGACAACTAAACAAAACATATTATTTTATGAAAGTACTGCTTATTAACGGAAGCCCCAACAGCTTGGGCAACACATACATGGCACTGCGCGAAGTGGCTACGGCCTTGGAAAGCGACGGTGTGGAAAGCGACTTGGTTTCCATAGGGAAAAAGGCTGTGCAGGGTTGCATAGCCTGCAGGCGATGTTCTGAAATCGGAAAGTGCGCATTCGACGACAGCCTGTACAACAGTGTGAGGGACAAGGCAGTGGAGGCCGATGCTTTGATAGTTGGCTCGCCGGTCTACTACGCCGGCCCCAATGGCTCGCTGTGCTCGCTGCTCGACCGACTCTTCTATTCGGCCTCCCAATATTTGAGATACAAGCCTGCCGCTTCCGTGGCCGTATGCCGTCGCGGCGGAGCCAGTGCCACGTTCGACCGTCTTAACAAGTATTTTACCATCAACAACATGCCGATAGTAAGCTCGCAATATTGGAACAGTGTGCATGGAGCGGCGGCAGGCGAGGCGGAGCAAGATGCCGAGGGGATGCAGACCATGCGTACCTTGGGGCACAACATGGCTTGGCTGCTGAAAAGCCTGAATGACGGTGGGCACCCAAAGCCCGCGCAAGAGCCACACGTTTGGACAAACTTCATACGTTGAGACGCATGGACACAATGATATTTACAGTAATATGAAAACTACGACAACGCGACTGATGGTGGCTGCGCTGGCCTTGGTCTGCTGCGTGACCATCAAATCACAATCCAATGAACCTGACAAAAACGACTTTATGGAAGAACAACTGAATTTGACACAGGAGTGGGACAAGGTGTTCCCACAGAGTGACAGGGTGAACCACATCAAGGTCACATTCCACAACCGCTACGGCATTACGCTCGCCGCCGACCTTTACATGCCGAAAGAGGCTGCCGGCAAGCTGTCGGCCATAGCCGTGTGTGGTCCGTTTGGCGCTGTGAAAGAGCAGGCATCGGGTCTCTACGCGCAGGCATTGGCCGAACGCGGCTTCCTTACGATAGCTTTCGACCCGTCGTTCACCGGCGAGAGTGGAGGACAGCCACGTTACGTGGCATCCCCCGACATCAATACGGAAGACTTTTGCGCCGCCGTTGATTACCTGTCGTCACGCGCCGATGTCGATCCTGAGCGTATCGGAATTCTCGGCATCTGCGGGTGGGGAGGCATGGCAGTGAACGCAGCTGCAATAGACACACGCATCAAAGCCACCGTGGCCGCCACCATGTATGACATGAGCCGCGTGACGGCGAACGGTTATTTCGATGCCGGCGACAATGCTGACGCACGCCATGAGCTTCGCAAACAGCTCAACGCCCAGCGCACCGAGGACTACAGGAACGGCACTTACGCGCTTGCAGGAGGTGTGGCTGACACTCTGCCTGATGACGCACCGCAGTTTGTCAAAGACTATTACGCATACTACAAGACCGGGCGCGGTTACCATGCACGCTCACTGAACTCAAACGGTGGGTGGAACAAGACGTCGAGTCTGTCATTCCTCAACATGCCGATACTGTCGTATGCCGGCGAGATACGCAGTGCCGTGTTGCTCATACATGGCGAGAATGCCCACTCGCGTTATTTCAGTGAGGAAACCTGGAAAAGACTGACGGGTGACAACAAGAAGCTAATCATTGTTCCGGACGCCACCCACACGGACTTGTATGACAACATGGAAAAGATTCCTTTCGATGAGATAGACGCTTTCTACCGCCAATACATGAAATGAGAAA
>CAZKMT010000059.1:0-12544 GCA_964554115.1 uncultured Prevotella sp. | reverse complement strand
CACCAAATTTCATTGTCAGGTAATCCCTAATAAAATCAGAAACGTAGGAAGTCCCGCCCAATTTGGTGTTTGATTCAATTACAGCCCAATAGCTGTTAAAGAAACGTGTCTGCTCAACAGGTTCTAACCCCATGAGTATATAATTCCGTATCAAATCAGCCTGTGACAAATCCAAACCTGTTGAATTCAAACTCTCAAATATTTTTTGCGCATTGTCTTTACCTCGTTCAAGTCTTATTTCAACAAACAACAGCCGTCGAAATCCCTCATAAATAATATCACGATTCTCTTTTGTGATATTCTTCATGAAAAAGTTATAGTTATTTTTAATATTTGAATATTCGCTATGGGGAATAGGTCTATTATCTAATAATAGACGCAAATCTCTTTCATTATTGTCCGTTGCTTTTAATTTGATTTTGAAAGAATCATCAGTAGCATTACGGTTAATCAAATAATAATCATAAATAATCCTTGCCAAATCATTGTCATTTTCATTTTTTGCAAAATGATACAATGCTATTAACATTATAGTAATGGTCGTTATCCTTTGTTGCCCGTCAATAATAACAAGTTGCTCAACTTCTTCTGTTGTGTACTCATCATTACATACATATACAATACTACCTATAAAGTGTACCTTAGCTTCTTCTTTTGGTCTTTTCCCTATTTCAATAATATCGTCGAGTAACTGTTTGCACTGTTCCTCTGTCCAATCATAATTACGTTGATATATTGGAATAACGAACTGAGTGTCTTGCTTTTGAAGAAATTTAAAAAGTTGAATAGGGTTGGCTTTCATATATTTACAAATTTAACACCCAGCTTTATGGTATTAGGTGTAAAACTGGGTGTTTATTTTATAATTCGCTAATCTTTAGCGTTTATTGCGGAGAGAGAGGGATTCGAACCCCCGGTACCTCGCGGTACGGTAGTTTTCAAGACTACTGTAATCGACCACTCTACCATCTCTCCTTCTTCCACTCTTCATGTAGAGGGAAGACAATCTATAAAGTGGGTGCAAAGGTAGCAGTTTTTTTTTTATCGGCCAAATTTTGTGGCCGTTTTTTATCCATTGCGACAAAATAGCTCCTATACCTGTGCGGGTGCATTGTAAAAAACTGCAAAAAATAGCAAAGCCATGCGTTCTATGACTTTTTTGTACTAACTTTGCAAATCAGAAACGGCCGTAGCTGCGGCCTCCGCAACCAGACACTTGAATGTTTCGCATAAAGAAGTTAGACCTCTTCATAGTCAAGCAGTTCGGCCTGTTGTTCATGGGAACTTTTTTTATCTGCCAATTTGTGCTGATGATGCAGTTCCTGTGGCGTTATGTTGACGAATTGATAGGCAAGGGTCTTTCGCTTGAGGTGCTGGCACAGTTTTTCTGGTACATGGGACTGATGCTCGTGCCGCAGGCGTTTCCGCTGGCCATACTGCTCTCATCGCTCATCACTTTCGGCAACTTGGGTGAGAGCTCGGAGCTTACGGCCATCAAGGCGGCAGGCATCTCGCTTATGCAGGCGATGCGCTCGCTGATAGTCGTTGTGTGCATGGTGGCCTGCTGTTCGTTTTATTTCCAAAATGTGATAGGACCCGACGCCAACAAGTCGTTTAAGCAGTTGCTGCTCTCGATGAGACAAAAGAGTCCGGAGCTTGAGATACCCGAAGGCATATTCTATGACGGCATACCCAATTGCAACCTTTACGTCCAGCGCAAAGAGGTGGGTACGGGAATGTTGTACGGCGTGATGATATACAGGATGACGGGTAGCTATGAGGATGCTGCCATAATACTGGCCGATTCCGGACGCCTGCAGTCCACCGAGGAAAAGAAGCACCTGCTGCTGACACTGTATAGCGGCGAGTGGTTTGAGAACATGCGTTCGCAGGATATTGCCGGTAGCGCGAGCGTGCCATATCGGCGCGAGACATTTTCCACGAAACAGATAGTGCTCGACTTTGACGGCGGTTTCAGTATGGCCGATGTGGCGGGTATCTCAGCCGACGCGACCTCAAAGAGCATGGGAAAGATATTCCATGACCTCGACTCCTTGCGGCGGGTTAACGACAGCGTGGCGCGCTCATTCTATGCCGATGCCAAGCGTTCCACTTTCAAGCGTCCCGCCGTAAAGGGTGAGGATTCGGCCAGGGTCGTGGCCGTGGGTCGTTCGGACAGTGTGGATGTTGACTCTGTGTTCATGCGCCTGTCGCCCGATGAGAAGCAACGCGCCGTGAAGGCTGCCCTCAATAATGTGCAGATGTATGCCTCGGAGCTTGACATGAAAGGCGACTATATGTCGGGGCTTAACCGCAACGTCCGCATACACAGGCTGGAAGCCATAGGCAAGGTTACGCTGTCGCTGTCGTGCGTCATATTCTTTTTCATAGGCGCGCCGTTGGGAGCCATCATCCGCAAGGGTGGCCTCGGCGTGCCGGTAATCATCTCGGTACTGGTGTTCATCGTATATTTCATCTTCGACAACTCTGGCATGAAGATGGCGCGTGACGGGGTGTGGACGGTGTGGTTTGGCAAACTTATATCCGTGGCCGTGCTCACGCCGCTGGCCGTGTTCTTCACGTGCAAGGCGAACAATGATTCGGTGGTGTTCAACATCGACCTTTACCGCTCGCTGCTCTATTCCATGCTCGGCATAAGGCAAAAGCGCCACGTGTTCGTAAAGGAGGTCATCATCAGCGACCCCGACTATGCCGCCGATGCCGTCGCGTTGGAGAGGATAAACAAGGAGATAGCCGATTACGCGCGGCGACACAGGCTGATGAAGCTGCCCAATCCGATGAGGGTGTTCTTCCGTGTGGGCGACGACCATGGCATACGGATAATCAATGATGAGCTTGAATCGGTGATAGACGACTTGTCGAACACTCGTGACAAGGTGATATTGACGGAATTGAACAAATATCCCATCATGGCGACCCACGCCCATACGCGCCCTTTCCGCAGCAAGTGGCTCAACATGGCCGTGGGCATAATATTGCCGCTCGGACTGTTCTTCTACATCAGGATGCTGCGCTTCCGCATGAGACTCATGCACGACCTCAAGGTAATAAGTACCGCCAATGCCGCAATAGTGGCGAGGGTGGAGGAGATGAGAGGCACTGACCATACACATTAATAATATGTATAATCGAAATAGCGACATGGCAGAAACCGGACTGAACACGATAGAGGAGGCTCTCGATGACTTTAGGCAGGGCAACTTCGTAATCGTGGTGGACGATGAGGATCGCGAGAACGAGGGCGACCTTATCATTGCGGCCGAAAAAATAACGGCAGAGAAAGTGAACTTTATGCTGAAGAACGCGAGGGGCGTGCTTTGCGCGCCAATAACGATGAGCCGCTGCGACGAGCTTGACCTGCCCAGGCAGGTGGAGAACAACACGTCGATGCTGGGAACGCCGTTCACCGTCACCATCGACAAGATTGATGGGTGTACCACGGGAGTGTCGGCGGCCGACCGTGCGGCCACGATACTCGCGCTGGCTGACCCTGCGTCTACGCCGCAGACTTTCGGTCGTCCTGGACACATCAACCCGCTCTATGCCCAGGAGCACGGTGTGCTGCGCCGCTCGGGTCACACCGAGGCGACCATAGACTTGTGCAAACTCGCCGGACTGTATCCCGCCGGTGCGCTCATGGAGATAATGAACGACGACGGCACCATGGCGCGGTTGCCGGAGTTGCGTGTCTTTGCCGCCAAACACGGGCTAAAGATAATAGCCATAAAGGATTTGATAGCCTATCGATTGCGCACTGAGACGCTCATAGAAGTGGGCACCGAAGTAGACATGCCGACCGCCTATGGCCATTTCAAGCTGATACCGTTCCGCCAGAAAAGCAGCGGCTTGGAGCACATGGCTCTGATAAAGGGCGAGTGGGGGGCAGACGATGCCGTGCTCGTGCGTGTCCACTCTTCGTGCGCCACGGGCGACATCCTCGGCAGCAAGCGTTGCGACTGTGGAGAGCAGTTGCACAAGGCCATGGAAATGATAGACCGTGAGGGCCGCGGCGTGTTGATATACATGCAGCAGGAGGGGCGCGGCATAGGCCTCATGAACAAGATTCGCGCCTACAAGCTGCAGGAGGAGGGCTATGATACCGTGGACGCCAACGTTCATCTGGGCTTCAAGCCCGACGAGCGCGATTATGGTTGCGGAGCGCAGATGCTCAGGCATCTTGGTATCCACAAGATGCGATTGCTCACCAACAATCCTACCAAGCGTGTGGGGCTCGAAGCCTATGGGCTGGAGATATTGGAAAATGTGCCCATAGAGGTGACTCCCAATGAGTACGACTACAAATATTTGGTGACCAAGAGAAACCGAATGGGACACACGCTCCACCTCTGAGGCATGTTGTCTGCCACATTTCTTTGATTTAAATCAAAAAATGATATATTTTCTTTTTTCGGGCGAAATAAAATAACTAATTTTGCAGTTAAATAATTAAAGCAAGGAAACAATGACACAATTGTCTGAACGATTGCAGAGGCTGTCTCCGTCGGCTACTTTGGCGATGTCGCAGAAAAGTTCGGAGATGAAAGCCCAAGGTATAGATGTGATAAACATGAGTGTGGGCGAACCTGATTTCAATACGCCCGACCACATAAAGGCTGCGGCCAAGAAAGCCATAGATGACAATTATTCGCGGTATTCGCCTGTGCCGGGCTATCCCGATTTGCGCAAGGCCATATCGGCCAAGCTGAAGAGGGAGAACGGCCTTGACTATGGCATCAACGAGATTCTCGTGTCGAACGGCGCGAAACAGAGCGTCTGCAACACTCTGATGGCGTTGGTCAACGATGGCGATGAGGTCATCATCCCGGTGCCGTATTGGGTGTCTTACCCCCAGATGGTAAAGTTGGCCGGAGGTGAGCCGGTTATAGTGAACGCAGGGTTTGACCAGAATTTCAAGATGACGCCGGAACAGCTCGAGGAAGCCATCACCCCCAAGACACGGTTGTTGATACTCTGTTCGCCAAGCAACCCTACGGGCAGTGTGTATTCGCGGGCCGAATTGGAAGGCCTGGCCGAGGTGGTGAAGCGGCATGGTGACATGCTTGTGCTTGCCGATGAGATTTACGAGCACATCACGTATGTGGGAGGCCATGATAGCATAGCGGGGATTGAGGGCATGAAAGAGCGCACCATAGTGGTGAACGGCGTGTCGAAAGCATACGCTATGACCGGATGGCGCATAGGCTTTATTGCCGCTCCGGAGTGGATTGTGAAAGGGTGCAACAAGCTTCAGGGACAATATACCAGCGGCCCGTGCTCCGTGAGCCAGAAAGCCGCCGAGGCCGCCTATACGGGGAGCGCGGATTGCGTGGAGCTGATGAGGCAGGCATTTGAAAGACGGCGCGACCTCGTGGTGAAACTTATCCGCGATATTCCCGGCCTTGAAGTCAACGTGCCCGATGGCGCATTCTATGTGTTCCCCAAGTGCAGCAGCTTCTTCGGCAAGTCAGATGGTTGTGTAACCATAGCCAATTCAAGCGATTTCGCCATGTATTTGCTCGAAGTCGGCCATGTGGCCACAGTGGGAGGCGATGCCTTTGGCGACGCTGAGTGTTTCCGCATAAGTTATGCCACAAGCGAAGAAAACATCATCGAGGCCATGGCACGCATAAAGGCAGCCTTGGCACGTCTCAAATGATGGCGGAGAAGCGTGTGTTTGCATTTGTTTCGGATTAACGAGGTTAAAAGAGGTTAAGGGTGAGCGTGGTGTCTGTAAAATTATTATCTTTGCTGCGCTGAAACGGAAACCCTTTTCTTTCTGCTCGGTTGCAATGAGCCGAAAAACAAAACTAAGAACGAAATTCATTTACTTAATAAACAAAAACAACAATCATTATGGCAACATCAACGAAGGCTGCAACCCCGGCCAAGAACAAGAAGGGGTTCGGAGGTATCAAGAACGCAATTTGGATTATGGTGATATGCTTCGTCATAGCATACGCTTTCTATTTTAAAGTGCTCGGAGACCCAAGCAACTTTATAGGAAATGATCCTTCGGCTCACCCGGCCAACCTTATGGGTACGGTGTATAAAGGAGGTTTTGTGGTAGGTCTTATCTTCACGCTGTTCCTTACGGTGGTATGTCTCGGCGTTGAGCGTTTCTTCGCACTCCGCTCGGCATTCGGCACGATGAACCTCGCTAAGTTCACATCCCAAATCAAGGTTCTCATCAAGACCGGCAAGTTCACAGATGCTCAGCAGCTCTGCGACAAGATGCGCGGTTCCGTGGCAAACGTGGTTTTGGCTTCCATCTCTGCGTATAAGGATGTGGAGAGCAACAGCACGATGAAGAAGGCACAGAAGATAGCAAAGATACAGCAGGCTCACGAAGAGGCAACGCAACTTGAGATGCCCACGCTGCAGATGAACCTCCCCATCGTGGCAACCATCGTTACGCTTGGTACACTTACCGCTCTGTTTGGAACTGTGTTGGGTATGATTCGTTCGTTCCAGGCTCTGTCAAGCGGTGGTGGCGCAGACTCCATGGCTCTTTCGGCTGGTATCTCCGAGGCCCTTGTCAACACGGCTACCGGTATCGCAACATCTTGGGTGGCTGTGGTCGTTTACAACTATTACACCAACAAGATTGACAAGCTTACTTACGCACTCGATGAAGTTGGTTATACAATAGCAACGACATACGACGTCAACCACGCAGATGAGGTTTAATTGTTTTACCTTTTAAATCAAGACAATGGGTAAAATAAAAATACAGAAAAAGGACGTTTGGATAGACATGACTCCCATGTCTGACGTGATGACGTTGCTTCTGTGCTTCTTCATGTTGACCTCAACATTCTTGCAGCCGGAACCAATCCAAGTCAACACGCCTGGCTCGGTGTCAGAATCCAAAGTTCCTGAAAACGATGTCTTGACCATCCTCGTAGGCAAGGACGGGAAAATATTCATGGGAACGGAAAACAAAAACAACATGAATGCAATGCTCCAGACCATGGCTGATAAGTTCGGCATTACGCTCAATAGCAAGATGCTCAAGAACTTCAGCCAGGAGTCGATGGTGGGCGTGCCCATTTCCCTTATGGGTGCTTACCTCAGCTTGGAACTGGAGCAGATGGCCGAAGAAATCAAGAAATACGGTATTCCCACCGATAGCATAAGCGGAGGGATGAGTGAATTCCAAGAGTGGGTGAAAGCTGCGCGTGAAGCGAATTCAGACATGAAGATAGCAATCAAATGCGATGCCGGAACTCCATATAAAGTGGTGAAAATCATGATGTCAGAACTGCAGGACATGAATGAGAACCGTTACCAGCTTATCACCAATCTTAAAACTGGGGAGAACTGATTATGGCAAAGAAAAAAGCAAGTAAGCAGAAAAAGATGAGCACCCGCGTGGATTTCACGCCTATGGTGGATATGATGATGCTTCTTATAACTTTCTTCATGCTTTGCACCACTTTGAGCAAGCCGACGGCCATGCAGCTCACCATGCCGAGCAATGATGATAATCTGTCTAACGAGGAAAGGTCGGTGACAAAGGCTTCGCAGACCATCACCATCTATCTTGGCTCTGACGACAAGATTTATTATGTGGCCGGCTTGCCCGACTATGAGGATCCGGACTGTGTGAAGGAGACCACTTGGGGAAAGGATGGCATACGCAGTGTGCTCATAAGACATACGACGGAGGAAGGCATCAATCCGGTTGCGCGAATCATGAAAGCCAAGCAGGAACTTGATGCCAGGAAACTGGCACCCGGTTCCAAGATGACTGACGATGAGTATCGCAAGGAACTCGATGAGCTTCGCAAGGGTAACATTAATGGAGAGACGATACCGGTTCTTACCATTATCATAAAGCCTTTGGATTCATCGACATACAGCAATTTGGTTGAGGCTCTTGACGAGATGCAGATTTGCAGCATTGGTAAGTATGTCATCGACAAGGTAAACCCCGACGACGAGAAGCTCCTTGCCGCGAGGAATATCAATTAATCGATGACTTAAGGAGAAAGGATGAACTATGTCAAAAATAGATTTAATAAAAGATGACTGGGTCGATCTCGTCTTTGAAGGCAGAAACAAGGCTTATGGCGCTTATCGCCTGCGCATGGGTACAGCCAAGCGCAACACCAGGTCGGTGCTGTGCGTTATCATTGGCATTGCCCTCATTTTTGCCATTGTGTGGGCGAAGGTGACCATTGAGAATGCCTTGCCAAAGAAAGTGTCCATAGAAACCGATGTGGAGCTGTCGAGGTTGGCTCAGAAGCAGGAACCCAAGGTGGAGCGCAAGGAACCCATCAAGATTGAGGTGGAGCAGAAAGTGGTGGAAAAGGTTAGGAGTTCCGTCAAGTTTACCGCTCCTGTAATCAAGAAAGATGAGGATGTGGCTCCGGAAGACGAGTTGAAGTCGCAGGATGAATTGGCCAGGACTGCCTTAGCCATCGGTTCGTTTGATGTCAAGGGTAATGATGAGGCTGCGGGTGAGGTGCTCAAAGCCAAGGAAGTCATAGCCCAGGAGGCTGAGGAGCAGGTGTTCGATGTGGTTGAGCAGATGCCCCAGTTCCCCGGTGGCGATGCAGCCCTTTTCGAATACTTGTCGAAGAACATCAAGTATCCTACCATTGCGGAGGAGAATGGCGTTCAGGGACGTGTAATCGTGACTTTCGTGGTTGAGCGCGATGGTTCCATCACTGATGTGCAGGTGGTCAAGTCCGTTGACCCGGCTCTCGACAAGGAAGCCTCTCGCGTGGTGGCAGGCATGCCCAGCTGGATTCCCGGCAAGCAGAACGGTTCCGCAGTGCGCGTGAAGTACACCGTTCCTGTTACCTTCAGATTGCAATAATTAAGATGAGGATAGGCGCATTCAACATAGCCGTTGGATTAACTCTCATCTTGGGCGTTTTGGCTTCGTGCCACGACAAGCCCAAGAACGAACGGACTGATACTTATTCATCAGGGACAATTAAGTTTGTCTCTGATGAAAGTTTCAGTCCTATCATTGATGAAGAGCGCGAGGTGTTTGAGGCCATCTACCCGAATGCGGAGCTGACTCCCATGTACACCAACGAGCTTGACGGTGTAAACATGCTTATGAACGAGGATGTGTATTTGGCCATCACATCGCGCAACTTCACGGAAAAGGAAAAGAAGAATTTAGAGGATCGCAAATTTCGGCCCATAGCGATACCTCTTGCCAAGGATGGGCTGGCGCTTATCGTTAATAATTCCAATCCGGATTCTATTATCTCTGTGCATGACATCAAACTGGTGTTGAGCGGCAAGGTAACCAAGTGGGACATGCTGTATCCTGAATCAAAGTTGGGTGATATAGAGGTTGCCTTTGACAACAAGCAGTCGAGCACCGTGCATTATTGCGTTGACTCGTTGCTTGACGGACAACCGATAAACAGTCCTAACATATACGCTGTGGAAAAATCGGCCGAGGTCATTGATTTCGTTGAGAGGCATCCCAATGCCATTGGAATTGTCGGCTCCAACTGGCTTAACGATAAGCGTGACACAACGAATGTTACGTTCAACCGCAATATCAGGGTAATGGGTGTGAGCAAGATTCACCCTGCCACGCCGATAAGCAGTTGGAAACCGTACCAATTTTATATTTACAACGGTAATTATCCGCTGATACGCATTATCTACGCTTTGCTTAACGACCCGCGACACGGCTTGCCGTGGGGGTTCACCAATTTCATGGCGGCTGATTATCGGGGGCAGCTTGTCTTCCACCGAGCGGGTCTGTTGCCTTATCGGGGTGTCATGACTGTTCGTGAAGTTAATGTCAGTACCAAATGATATGTGGGTGTGTGATGTCAAGGAGAGTGTTCCGCCATCGTGTGTCGCTTTATTTTTAAGGACAAAACTGGATATAAAATTATTTTATGAAATAAAAGTTTTAGTATGAAGAGATTGAAGTTTTTATTAATTGGATCTTTTATGTTGGCACTCACTGTGCCCGTTATGGCTCAGGACGACAATAAGGCTCTTATTGACGAGGTGACAAGCCTTATCAAGAGCAATCCTTCCGACATCGAGGATCAGCTCAAGGCAATTTATAAGAAGAACAGAAAGAACGAAGATGTGCTTTTGGCCATGGGAAGGGCTTTCTATGACATCAAAGACACGGTCAATGCTGTCAAGTACGCGGAGTACGCTTTGAAGGCAAACAAGGAGTATGCTCCCGTTTTTATATTGTTGGGTGACATCGCCGCATTTAACAACGACGGCGGCACGGCAGCCGGATATTACACCCAGGCCATTTATTTCGATCCGAAAAATCCTGAAGGTTACTATAAGTATGCGAATGTTTACCGAAAGATAAGTCCGTCGGAGGCTGTGGCCCGTTTGGAGGAATTGCGTGTGCAGCGTCCGGATGTGGACGTAGATGCCATGATTGGCCATGTCTATTATATCTCCAATGAGTTTGAGCGGGCTGCGGAATTCTATGGAAAGGTCGACAGGAACAGTCTGACAGAGAAAGACCTCACGGAATATTCCATGGCTTTTTATTTTTCCCAGAAATATGCCGAGAGCCTTGAGATAGCTAAGTATGGCCTCTCCAGGCTGCCGCGTGATGCCGCTTTCAACCGCCTTGCTTTCTTCAACTGCACCGACCTGCAGGACTATGCTTCGGCCTTGGCTTATGCCGATGCCCTTTTCAATAAGTCCGACAGCGCCAAGTTCTCTTATTACGATTACACTTATTATGGCAATGCCCTTAATGGCAACAAGGAGTACGACAAGGCTGTTGAGATGTATAAGAAAGCTCTTGAGCAGGAGATAGACAACAATGAGAAGCGTGCCGGCGTGGTGAAGCAGCTTTCCGATTGCTATCTTGGGCAAGAGGATTTCTCCAACGCCCTCGCCACCTATCAGGAATACCTGAAAGTGTTGGGAACGCCTTCGGCCAATGATGTTGCCGCCATGGCGCAAATCTACATCCAGTATGCCGACACAATGTCCGGCACGGCTCGGGACTCTGTGTTCAAGTTGGCTGAAAATGTGTATGTGGACCTTGCACAGAACTATCCTGATGCCATTGAGTATGCCACTTTCATGCGTGCCCGTGTCAATTCATACATTGACCCCGAGACAAAGGATGGCCTTGCCAAGCCGTACTACGAGCAGGTGGTGGAGATGATTGAGCCACGCGAAGACAAGTCTGATTCAGACAATGCGCGCCTCGTGGAGTGCTACCGTTATTTGGGTTACTACTATCTTTTGCAGGAGGACAAGGAGACTTCGACCTCTTACTGGAACAAGATTCTCTCCATCGATCCCGAAAACGAGATAGCTAAGCAGGCTCTTACGATTACGACAAAATAAGGTTCGCGCAAGCATAGTGCCTTATATCATTCAAAGTCCGGATGCACCATGTGTGTGTCCGGGCTTTGCTTTTGGTTAAGTCTGAACTTTATTTGACGTGAGCTCGGTATGAGTATGAGGGATGCGGTTCATGTCATGCGGCTGTGTTTTGCGTGGTTTGGTTTTAACGTTCAGTGGCTGTCGCATGGCAGCGGATGGCACCGTGCCTTGTCGCGGCTCTGTTGGCGGCATCGAAAATATTAAAAATCCCCAAAAAGAGTTTGGCGATGGTAGAATTTCGCCTTTTTTTACTATCTTTGAGAAGTAAAAGGATATAGTAGCAATTGTTCATTCACTTATAAAAACAGGGCTTATGAATACTTGTATTAATCCGAATTTAGGTGCTATATTCAGTAATCTGGACGATTACATGCTTAGCATTGGGAAGTATGAGATTGATGTAATCGAAGCCAACCGCGAATTGGAACGTAAAGGTCTGTTAAAGGATGACTTGATACATCCGGGAAAACCGTTGGAATCGTTGCTTTGCAGGCTGCGTGATTTGAATCGGTTGCCGCAAAGTGTGTATCAATCGTATGGAATGTGGAAAATCAAGCACTCGAAGACAATCGCCATGATGAGAGGTGTTTTCCAATACTGAGCGCATGGCCGTCTCGTTGCATGGTTTGGGCTTGGTGTAGCCTATGCGGATGATTCTTGCGAGGATTATCTGCACAATGGCTTTTTCATGTCTGAATATCCGTTATTGCCCATACATGCGAATATGCGACAAATGGGCAACGGGCTGCAATCCGATTTTCGCTTCGTGCCGTTTCGGAGCGCGAAGCAGGCCGTTTTGGCTTGTAAAGCGACGTGTTTCGTAGGCCGAGGCAATGCGTTCCATAAGGCGGTTACTGCCAAATGGTTATAATAGGAGCGTGTTTGTTACGGTTAATGTAATAAACGTACGTTCGATATAAGGTCAGAACAAGGTCGGTTTGCCCGTCGTTGATAAAATTCACGTTGATGACCGGTTTCTTTTCGAAGAATCGGATGCCGCCATCACGCCTTCCGCAGCGGGCAATCCCCGTCGGTGGGGATGAATGTCGCGATTCTCCCGATTCTGTTCCGCATAGTAAGTCCGTATTGTTGCGGAAATTTTGTTTGTAAATATATTTCGCAATGCGTGTCGTTTTTCTTCGCATTTTGGAGCGCGTTGTAA
>CAZKMT010000058.1:0-13053 GCA_964554115.1 uncultured Prevotella sp. | reverse complement strand
GAGACTTCTGCAAAATCCGGTTCACGGACAAGGCCGCGTCCGCATTCATTTTGCGCCGAAATATTTCTCCTGTCACTTTTTTTTGCTATCTTTGCAAGGCCAAGACGGCGTCGTGGCAGGCCGATGCGCGTTCGCATTGCGCCCGCCATGCACACCCCTTGCGCAATAACACACTGAAATAAAGTTTATGGCAGAAGACATAACAAAGGAAAGCAATTATTCGGCGAGCAACATACAGGTGCTCGAGGGGCTGGAAGCCGTGCGCAAGCGTCCGGCGATGTACATCGGCGACACGGGGGAGAAAGGATTGCATCACCTCGTCAACGAGACCGTGGACAACTCAATCGACGAGGCGATGGCCGGCTACTGCACCCACGTGGAAGTGACCATCAACACTGACGGCTCCATAACTGTGCAGGACAACGGTCGCGGCATACCCGTCGATGAGCACAAAAAACTGCACAAGTCGGCATTGGAGGTGGTGATGACCGTGCTCCATGCCGGCGGAAAGTTTGACAAGGGTTCCTACAAGGTGAGCGGCGGTCTGCACGGCGTGGGCGTGAGCTGCGTCAACGCGCTGTCCACGCGGATGCTCTCGCAAGTGTTCCGCGACGGCAAGGTGTACCAGCAGGAATACGAGAAAGGCAGGCCCCTCTACCCTGTCAAGGTGGTGGGCGACACCGACCTGCGGGGCACGCGCCAGCAGTTCTGGCCCGATCCGTCAATCTTCACCGCCACCACGGAGTTCAAGTACGACATCATAGCCAAGCGCATGCGTGAGCTGGCATACCTCAACGCAGGCATAACCATCACCCTTACCGACATGCGCCCCGACGAGGAGGGCAACACACGGCGTGAGGTATTCCACGCCAAGGATGGCCTGAAAGAGTTCGTGCGGTTCATAGACCGCCACCGCACCCACCTCTTCGACGACGTGATTTACCTCAAGACGGAGAAGCAGGGCATACCTATCGAGGTGGCCGTGATGTACAACACGGACTACAACGAGAACATACACTCCTACGTCAATAACATAAACACCATCGAGGGTGGCACCCACCTCACTGGATTCCGCATCGCCCTGACCCGCACGCTGAAGGCTTATGCCGACAACGACCCGAACATATCGAAGCAAATAGAAAAGGCAAAGATTGACATTGCGGGAGAAGACTTCCGCGAGGGTCTGACCGCCGTGATTTCAATCAAGGTGGCCGAGCCGCAGTTTGAGGGGCAGACCAAGACGAAGTTGGGCAACAGCGAGGTGACCGGTGCCGTGCAACAGGCCGTGGGCGAGGCTCTCACTTACTATCTCGAGGAGCATCCGAAAGAAGCCAAGCTCATCTGCGACAAGGTGATATTGGCCGCCACGGCGCGCATCGCCGCGCGCAAGGCACGCGAGAGCGTGCAGCGCAAGACGCCCATGACGGGTGGCGGACTGCCCGGCAAGCTGGCAGACTGTTCCAACAAAGACCCGAAAGAGTGTGAGATATTCCTCGTGGAGGGCGACTCGGCCGGCGGCTCGGCCAAGCAGGGGCGCGACCGCCATACGCAAGCCATCCTGCCCTTGCGCGGAAAGATACTCAATGTGGAGAAGGTGATGTGGCACAAGGTGTTCGAAAGCGAGTCGGTAATGAACATCATACAGAGCATCGGCGTGCGTTTCGGCGTTGACGGCGAAGATGACAAGGAAGCCAACATAGACAAATTGCGTTACGACAAGATAATAATAATGACCGATGCCGACGTTGACGGCTCGCATATCGACACGCTGCTGATGACCCTCTTCTACCGCTTCATGCCAAAGATAATACAGGAAGGCCACCTCTACATAGCCACCCCGCCCCTCTACTTGTGCTCTTACAAGAACCAAGTCAAGGAGTATTGCTACACCGACCAGCAGCGGCAGGCTTTCCTCGACAAGTGGGGCGGTGGGCATGACGATGGCAAAAACATACACACGCAACGCTACAAAGGCCTTGGCGAGATGAATCCCAAGCAGCTGTGGGAGACTACCATGGATCCGGAGAAAAGGCTGCTGAAGCAAGTGACGATAGACAACGCCGCCGAAGCTGATGAAATATTCTCGATGCTCATGGGCGACGCCGTGGAGCCCAGGCGCGAGTTCATAGAGAAGAACGCTACGTATGCCAACATTGACGCTTGAGTCTCAGCGCGTCATTACAGGTTTCAGGAGCCGGGGACACTGCCACACCGCCACGCGCGGAGCCGTGTCTGCCGGCTTTCACCGTTTTATGGGATGATGCCATCCTCACGCAAACATATCGCATAATGAAAAAGACTGCTATCAAACGGATATTGACTGCGCTTGTCGCAATGGCCGCCGGCATGGTGCAGGTATCCGCGGGAGACCTGCCTCTGCGTCTGTGGTACGATGAGCCGGCACGTCATTTCGAGGAGACGTTGCCCATAGGCAACGGCAAGCTGGGCGCACTGATATGCGGCGGGGCTGACGAAGACATCATATACCTCAACGACATAACACTGTGGACGGGCCGCCCGGTGGATCATAACGAGGATGCCGGAGCCTCGCGCTGGATACCCGAAATACGCGATGCGCTCTTCAGAGAGAATTATCGAGCCGCCGACTCGTTGCAACTGCGCGTGCAGGGACACAACTCGGAGTATTACCAGCCGTTGGCCACACTCGTGATAACAGACCACAACGATGGCGAGGCCACCGCTTACCGCCGCGAACTCGACATCGACAGTGCGCTGTGTCGCGACAGTTATGTGCGCGGCGGCATCTCTTTCAGCCGCGAATACTTCGCGTCGCACCCCGACAGGCTCATTGCCATCAGGCTGAAAGCATCGCATCCCGGTGCCATCAACTGTCGCTTGGCACTCTCGTCGCTGTTGCCACACAGCGTGAAAGCCTTTGCCGGCGGCCAGCTGTACATGACAGGCCATGCCATTGGCGACCCCTTGGAAACCATCCACTTCTGTACTATACTGAAAGCCAACGTCACCGGCGGCACGCTGTTGGCTTCCGACTCGGCCATAACAATCAGCGGTGCCACTGAAGCTGTGGTCTATATAGTCAACCAGACGAGCTTCAACGGTGCGCGCAAGCATCCCGTGAGCGAGGGAGCGCCATATATAGAGCGTGCCACCGACGATGCTTGGCACACGGTGAACTACACTTACGCCGACTTCCGCCGCCGCCACGTGGATGACTACCGTGCCCTGTTCGCCCGTTTCAGTCTGCGCCTTGGCAACGGCATGGCCGACACCACCCGCACCACCGACCGCCTGTTGCGCGACTACACCGACAATGCGGAACAAAGTCCTTACCTCGAGACGCTCTACGCACAGTATGGACGCTACCTTCTCATCAGCTCATCGCGCACACCCGGCGTGCCCGCCAACCTGCAAGGGCTGTGGGCCAACCGCCTGCGCTCGCCGTGGCGCGGCAATTACACGATGAACATCAATCTTGAAGAGAATTACTGGCCGGCCGAAGTGGCCAACCTGCCGGAGATGGCCGCTCCGCTCGACAGTTTCATCACCGCGCTGGCCGAGAACGGTCGCCACGTCGCCCGCAATTATTACGGTGTGGAACAAGGGTGGTGCGCATGCCACAACAGCGACATCTGGGCCATGGCCAACCCTGTGGGCGAAAAGCGAGAAAGTCCGAAATGGGCCAATTGGAACTTGGGCGGAGCATGGCTTGTGAACCTGCTGTGGGAGCATTTCCGCTTTGGCTGCGATACAACTTACCTGCGTCGCGTGGCTTACCCGCTCATGAAAGGGGCGGCGGAGTTCTGCCTTGGCTGGCTCGTGGAGAACCCCAACAAGGCGGGCGAATTGATAACAGCCCCGAGCACGTCGCCGGAAAACGTTTATGTGACAGATGACGGCTACCACGGCACCACCTGTTATGGAGGCACTGCCGACATGGCCATCGTGCGGGAACTGCTTACCAACACTGCCGCAGCTGCACGTGCGGCAGTCGTCGACACTGCCTTTGCCCGCCGCCTTGACGCAGTCGTCGACAGTCTGCGGCCATACGCCGTGGGGCAGAAAGGGAATCTGCAGGAGTGGTATTACGACTGGGCCGACGAAGACCCTCAGCATCGCCATCAGTCACACCTCATAGGTCTTTACCCCGGCACCCACATAGATGCTCCGGCACTGCTGGAAGCCTGCGCACGGACACTCGAAATAAAGGGTGACAGCACCACGGGATGGAGCACTGGATGGCGCATCAATTTGTGGGCAAGGCTGCGCGACGGCGAACAGGCCTACCGTGCTTACCGATGGCTGTTGCGATTCGTGTCGCCCAAGTCGGGAGGCTCAAAGGGTGGCGGCACTTATCCAAACCTTTTCGACGCTCACCCACCGTTTCAGATTGACGGCAACTTTGCCGGCACGGCGGGCGTCTGTGAGATGCTTGTGCAGAGCCACGGCGACTGCATCGAACTGCTCCCCGCCCTGCCTGCGGCCTGGGCAGAAGGCTCCGTTAGCGGCATCCGCGCCCGCGGCGGCTTCGAGATAGCCATGGAGTGGACGGGTGGAAGTGTGGTCTCGGCACGCATCACCTCCGCGCGAGGCGGGGTGGCCACTGTGCGATATAACGGAAAACAATGCACACTGACGCTCGAGCCCGGCGAGACAGCCGTCATAGAGTGAGGGGCTGCGCGCTCGTCTCATTGCTGATGGCGGCACTCACCGCCACCGCCGGTGACTGGGGCTTGTGCTGGATAGCGCATCCTGCCGCCGACGATGGACGCCAACTGTGGTTCCGGCGTTCGTTCGAGCTGCAGGAACCGCCGATAATGGCCCGCATAACGATAGCCAGCTCAGGGCTGTATTCGCTCTTTGTCAATGGTTACAATGTGAGTACCGACGTTCTTGTGCCCGAACCGGCACCTGCGGACGGTGGCATTGCCGTTATGACATTCGAGGTGGCACGCTTCTTGAGAGCCGGCGACAACGTGGTGGCCGTGTGGTATTCGCCCACGCAGTGCAATTCCAAGCAGCTCGCCTTGAGCCTGTATGCCATTGATGGCAGCGACAATGCCTGCGCACTTCGTACCGACGGCACGTGGCTATGCCGTGAAGCCAACGCCTGCACCACACCCGACGGCAACGAGATTGTAGACGACAACGCCTACGTGGCCGACTGGAACATGCCCGGTGCATCTGTGATGGGATGGCAACACGCCGAGCCGCAACGCATGTTGCCGCCGTCGACGCTGGTCATAGTGCCGCCGGTGCACATGGCAAGGCGCGTGGCATCCATCAGTCGTTACACGTTTCTCGATGACGATGGGGCGAATGTGGCCTATCGTTTCGGCCACCTGTTCGATGGCTGGGTGCGCGTGACGCTGCGCGGGATGCACCGTGGAGACACTGTCAGCGTGAACGGACTTACTTACATCTGCTCGGGGCGCACCGACGAGCAGGCCTGCCGCCAATTTACCAAGTCCATATCATCGGTTGCATTCATAAGCGGGCCGGAGGGTTTCTCGCGTGAAAACATTACCAACGTCGAAGCAATAGACATTGAAGAATACCTGCATCGCAGCTGGCTGTACTGACGGCAATGGCCGCACTGCGCCGCTCCATCGTGAAAGCCGGTCGCAATGCACAGACAATCTATAAGGAAATGAAGCCTAATGCAATTCCCCGTGAGGAAATATTGCAGACTGTCGGATACAAAAAACGGGCGTTGTAGGACACTGTTCGGAAAATGATTTGTAACTTTGCGGGCAATACAACGGCTGAATACAGCGGATTGCGGCAGCCGCGCCAACTCCGCCGGCGGGCTTCAAGCCGACTGTGCGGCTGCGTCTCGGCTGACACGGCGTTGGCGGCAACGGCATCAAGAACACATGCTTTTGCTGCAGTTCGACGCAAATTTACCACAAACAATCGATATATGATGAAAAAAAAGATTATCTGCATGGCCTTGTGCCTGTTCATGGCCTTGCCGGCCATTACGCAAACACTCATTGCGCACCCGTGGCAGGGCAAGCGGGTGGCCTACCTCGGTGACTCGATAACGGATCCGAACAACAAGGCATCGAAGAAGAAATATTGGGGATTACTTGAAGACTGGCTCGGCATCACACCATACGTCTATGCCATCAGCGGCCGCCAGTGGAACGACATTCCGCGCCAGGCGGAGCAGCTGAGAACCGAGCATGGCGACAGTGTAGACGCGATAATAATATTCATCGGCACCAACGACTACAACGCAGGAGTGCCCATAGGACAGTGGTACACGGAAAAAGAAGAACAGGTGATGGCAGGAATCCACGAGACAAAGCGCCTCGTAGACCGCAAACGGCAGTATCTCTGCATGGACAAGGAAACTTATTGCGGACGTATAAACATTGCGTTGAGCACGGTGAAAAGCATGTTTCCCACAAAGCAGGTAGTGCTGCTGACCCCAATCCACCGCGCGGGCTTCTACGCCAATGACAAGAACTGGCAACCCACCGAGGACTACACAAACCTTTGCGGCGAATATCTTCAGGCATACGTTGACGCAGTGAAAGAAGCGGGCAATGTGTGGGCGGTGCCCGTGATAGACCTTAACGCGCTCTGCGGCCTCTATCCAATGATGGACGAATACGCCCGTTATTTCCACAACGCCGACAACGACCGTCTGCATCCCAACGACAGCGGCCACGAACGCATGGCCCGCACGCTGATGTACCAGCTGCTCGCGCTGCCTTGCTTCTGACGATTTCCGTAGGCACTGACTGTTGATGGCATCATACGATGGGCAGCGACACGCCCATTATCTTCTGGTAAACGTCGAGGGCATACACATCGGTCATGCCGCTAACGTAGTCTATCACGGCCATGAGGCGCGTCTCAAGGTCGGGTGAGGCAATGTCGTACTGGCTGCTTACGCGCCCAATGAGCTGTTGCGAGTAATAACGGTTGGGATGCAGCGCGGCGTCCACCATGTGCTCCATGAGCGTGGCGATTATCTTGTAGCCCGACAGTTCCACATCAAGCACAGGCTTGCTTCGGTAGATGCGCTCCCTGGAGACGGCGGCGCAATGGCGGTAGGCTGCGCGCACAGGCTCTGACATGGCGTCTATGAGCGTGGTGGCGAAGCTGCCACAGAGTATCGGAAGCTCGTTGTCCACAAAGACACGGGCGCACTCGGCTTCAAGGCGGCCAATGGCACTGGCCCTCAAGTACACCACGCGCTCGTTGTCGTCGGAAAGTTGCTCGTCGACCATGCGCTGTAGGATGCGCCGCCGTTCCTCTTCGTTGAAAAAGCCGAGCAGCAAGTGCTCCGTCTCGTCGTAGGAGAGGATTTTCAGTTTGTGGGCATCCTCTATGTCCATTATTTCGTAACAGATGTCATCGGCAGCCTCCACGAGATATACCAGTGGATGGCGGGCGTAGCGCGGAGGCTCGCCGGCAGCCGACAGCCGCACGATGCCCATGTCGGCGGCTATTCGCTCGTAGGTTTCCTGCTCCGTGGCAAAAAAGCCAAACTTGCCATTCTTGCCGGCAATGAGCGACGAGAACGGATATTTCACAATGGAAGCCAGCATGGTGTACGTCATGACGAAACCTCCCTGCCGCCGCCCGCAGAAGCGGTGGGTCAGCAGTCTGAATGCGTTGGCGTTGCCCTCAAAGTGAGTGATGTCGCTCCAGAAGGCATCGCTCACGAGGCTGTGTATGCCGCGCCCCGCGCCTTCAGAGAAAAATGTCTGTATGGCTTTCTCGCCCGAGTGGCCGAAAGGCGGATTCCCAAGGTCGTGAGCCAGACAGGCCGCCGCCACAATCTGGGCTATCTCACCGATGCGCGCCGCCGCCAATTCCGGTCTCCGCGCCACCATCGCATGAGCCACGTCAGCTCCCAGCGACATTCCCACGCTGGCCACTTCGATGCTGTGGGTGAGGCGGTTGTGAACAAACACGCTCCCCGGCAGGGGAAACACCTGCGTCTTGTTTTGCAGCCGCCGGAACGGTGCCGAGAATACAAGGCGGTCGTAATCACGCTTGAACTCCGAGCGGTCGTCGTGGCGATGCCCGTGGCGGTGCTCCTGCCCGAGCCGCTTGTCGGTAATCAGTTGTTGCCAATCCATCATATCCGTAGTCATTATAGGGCGCGGCAAAGCCTTCCTCCCTGTGCCGTGGGGCGGCGATGTTAAATCTGTCACCATTCTTCATGCTGTCCGCCACAACTTGCAAAAGTAGTGCTTTTTTGCGTTAAAGCATTGCTTTTTTAAATTAAAAGCATTGCGATTCGGATATTAATGGCTAATTTTGCAACTTAGCATAACGCAATTGTCATAATGATTAAAGTTAAAGTGATGAACAAAGGGCGGCAACAGCTGCCCGAATATGCCACCGACATGAGTGCCGGCATGGACTTGCGTGCCAATATAGGCGAGCCGGTGACGCTCCATCCCATGGAACGCCGGCTGATAGGCACGGGGCTGCACATCGCGTTGCCGGAAGGCTGCGAGGCCCAGATACGCCCGCGCAGCGGCCTGGCCTTGCGCCACGGTGTCACCGTGCTCAACGCGCCGGGAACGGTGGATGCCGACTATCGCGGCGAGTTGATGGTGCTGCTGGTTAACCTGTCGGCCGACGACTTCGTCATCAACGATGGCGAACGCATAGCGCAAATGGTGATAGCGCGCTACGAGAAGGCATTGCTTGAACCCGTCGACAGCCTTGACGAGACTGCGCGCGGCGAGGGAGGATACGGGCATACGGGAGTAAAATGACTGCATGATGTACATACTGAAAGCTTTTCTGGCACTTGCGCTGACACTGGCCTCACCCGCATGGGCGAGGGCGGGGGATGTCTTCGCGCGCAACTACGACTATTTCTTCCTTGAGGCCATGATGCAACGGGAGAAAGGCGACGCCGCCGCTGCTTTCGACTTGCTGCGCCACTGCGTGAGCATGAAGCCCGACGCGCCGGAGGCTTACTTCTACTTGGCGCAATACTACATGGAGATGAAAGACAAGGACAAGGCTCAGGACTGCTTTGAAAAGGCCGCCGCGCTGAGTCCCGACAACGCCATTTACCTTGAGACATTGGCGCAAGCATACGTCACCAACGGCAAGACGCAGGAGGCGATAGGCGTGCTGGAAAAGCTCGTGGACGCACACTCCAACCGCATCGACGTGCTGGATTTGCTTGTGCGGCTGTACCGGCAGCAGGAAGACTACGACAACACCATCAAGACGCTCAACCGCATGGAACTTCTCGAGGGCAAGAACGAACGCCTCTCCTACGCCAAGAGCGAGATATACACGCGCAGCGGCAACAGCGCGGCGGCAATAGAAGAAATTAAGGAGCTTGCCGATGAATACCCTAACGACCTGCGCTACAAGGGTATGTATGGCGACGTGCTGCTCCTCAACGCCAAGTGGGAAGAGGCATTGGCCGTCTACCGCGAGATATTGGCCGTCGAACCGGACAACTACCGGGTGCAGATGTCGATGCGCGCTTACTATGCACAGGATGGCGATGACACCGCCGCAGACACCATGACCATGCGCTTGCTGCTCAACAAAAACACGCCCGACGATATCCGGATATACATCATGCGGCAGGAAATAGCCGAGAGCGAGAAAACCGGGGGCGACAGCACGAAAATACTCTGCTTCTTTGATGCGGTGATGGCGTCGTCGGAGGCCAATGCCGACATGGCAATGCTCTACGCAACCTACATGCAGCTGAAGAAAATGCCGCAACAGTATGTGGACAGGATGTTCGAGAAAGTGCTGAAAATGGAACCGGACAACGCCGCCGCACGGCTGCAATTGGTGGGCCGCGCATGGCAGCGCGGCGACCTCGACCGCGTGATTGCCCTATGCAAGGAGGCACGGCAGTACAACCCCGACGAGATGGCTTTCTACTACTATGAGGGCATGGCTCATTTCCGCAAGGACGACAGCGACAGTGCCCTCGACGCATTCCAGAACGGCATCAGCGTAATCAACGACCAGAGCGACCCTGAGATAGTGTCCGACTTCTACGCCGTCATGGGCGACCTGTTTTACAGCAAGGGGCAGCCGCAGGAGGCTTACGCCGCCTATGACTCGTGCCTGCAGTGGAAAGACGACAACCTTGGATGCCTGAACAATTACGCTTACTACCTCTGCCTTAACGGCGACAGCCTCGACAAGGCCGAGAGAATGAGTTACCGCACGGTGAAAGCCGAGCCCAACAACGCCACTTACCTTGACACGTATGCTTGGATACTGTTCATGCAGAAGCGTTATGCCGAGGCGAAGATATACATCGACCAGGCCGTGAAGAACGATGCCGACAGCAACGCGGTCATACTTGAGCACGCCGGCGACATACACGCGGAGGCCGGCGACGTGGAAGGCGCACTCTCGTTCTGGCGGCAGGCGTCCGCCAAAGACCCCGGAAACAGACTTCTGGAGAGAAAGATACGGCAACGGAAATATCTGAAGAAATGAACGTTCTCAACATAGTCCGATTGGCGTTTCTGGCATCTGTGGTGGCATTGTCGGCCTGCCGCACCTCAAAGACGGCGGAAAGTTCCCCCGTCTCCGCGACTGACGGGGCTTTCGACCGGCAGCGGTTGCTGGCCGCCGTGGTCGATGCCGGTCGCCGCGACCGGCAGTTTGTGACATCTAAAGTGAAAGTGCGCCTGTGTGTGGGCGACCAAAACCTATCGCTCTCCGGTAACCTCCGCATGAAGCGCGATGACGTCATACGCCTGCAACTCGTGGCATTGGGCTTCATGGAAGCCGGGCGCATAGAGTTCACTCCCGACTATGTGCTTGTGATGGACCGCATAAACAAGCAATATATAAAGGTGGAATACGATGACGTTGACTTCCTCCGGGAGAGCGGTCTCAACTTCCAGTCGCTGCAAGCCTTGTTCTGGAACGAGCTGTTCCTGCCCGGTGCGACGGAAGTGACCGACGTGGGCCTGGCTTCATACGAAGCCTATCCCTCTGGCACCGATGCCGCCGTGACCCTTGAACGCGGAGCCTTGGCCTACCGCTGGATGGCGGACAAGGGGAGCGGCAGCATAAAGACGACCAACGTGACTTACAAAGACGAAAAGCACGGCGACACGCGGCTCACCTGGCACTACGGCTCGTTCGTGCCGATGGGCACCAAGAGGTTTCCCACGCAGAACGATGTCGCCGTGGCCACGCCAAGACACACGGTTACGCTCAGCTACACCCTGAACGGCATTGACGACGACGGCAGCTGGGAAACGCGTACGAGCGTGCCGGGCAGATACAAAGAAGTGAAGATTGACGACATACTGCGCAAGCTCTCTTCGCTGTGACAACCAATTACCCGACGGATGAGAAAGCTCTACACCATACTGCTGCTATTGGCGCTCGCCCTGCCGCAAGGCAACGCCCAGACGAGCAAGGGCTCCACCAACAAGAAAGCCTCCACCGCGAGCACCGCCCAAAAGAAGACTGCGGCAAAGACACAGCAGTCAACAACTTCCATCTCCAATCTGAAAAGCCAGCAGGCGCAAGTCAAGAAGCAGATACAGACACAGCAGAGCAAGTTGCGCTCCAATGAGCGCGATGTGCAGCAGAGACTGCAAAACTTGATGGTAATCAACGCCGAGATTGCCGACAAGCGGAAGACCATCGACTCCATAGACAAGGCCGTAAACGCCCTCAACGCTACGATAAAACGGATGGACAGCCAGCTTGACACCCTCGAGGGGGAGCTGAACGACAGGAAAGACAAGTTCGTGAAGTCGATGCGCTACATGCACCGCAACCGCTCCATACAAAACCAACTCATGTTCATCTTCAGCGCGAAGAGCTTGGCGCAGATGTATCGCCGATTGCGCTTCACGCGCGAATATGCCACGTTCCAGAGGGCGCAGGGTGAAGCCGTGAAAGCCAAACAGGCGCAGGTGGCCGGAAAGAAAGCCCAGATAGAGGCGGCCAAGGAGCGGGCCGACACGTTGCTTGCCAAGGCCAAGGACGAGCAACAGGCCCTTGAGGCCAAGCAGAGCGAGCAGGAAAAGGTTGTGGCCACACTGAAAAAGCAACAGAAGGCCATTCAGACCGTGATAGCCGAACACCGAAAAAAAGACGCCGCCCTTAACGCTGAGATAGACCGCCTCGTGGCCATAGAGGTGGAAAAGGCACGCCAGCGCGCCATCGCCGAGGCCAAGCGCAAGGCTGAGGAAGAGGCCGCACGAAAGAAAGCCGAGGAGGAGGCGCGCAAGAAAGCTGCCGCCAAGGCCACCGAGCGTGCCGTCGGGAAGAGCGGCACGAAAGCCGGTGGCAAGTCGGCGACGGCCGCCAAGAGCAAGGAACCGGCCGCCGATGCCGTGCCCATGGACAGCGAGGACCGCCGCCTGAGCGGCAACTTTGAGAGCAACCGCGGCCGCCTGCCCATGCCCATCACAGGTTCGTACCGCATAGTGAACCGCTACGGACAATACAAAGTGGACGGACTGAAGAACGTAACGCTCGACAACAAGGGCATAAACATACTCGGACAGTCTGGGGCGCAAGCCCGCAGCGTGTTCGACGGCGAGGTGAGCGCGGTGTTCAGCATACCGGGCTCCACGGCCTACGGAGTGATGGTGCGCCACGGTAGTTACATATCTGTTTACTTCAACCTCGCCTCCGTGAGCGTGCGCAAGGGGCAACATGTGAGCACGCGCCAGACTCTGGGCACGGTGGCGAGCGACAACATGCTTGTGTTCCAGCTCAACCGCGAGAAGACCAAGCTCAACCCGGAAGTTTGGCTGGCCATGTAGAGCCGGCAGGTCACAAGGCATAGTGGTGCCGCTTCGCTCGGCAAGTCTGCCATGCCGTGCGGAAACGAGCAACATTTTGTAAAGATTTTTCGCTTTGCGCCCCGATGTTTGCGCGCGCCCAGGCGCATTGCGCAAGCGTCTGATTTCCAAACAGTTTACGAGTCATGCCATTTCATGTCGCGAAACGACTCGTTTCGCGACATGAAATGGCCCGTTTTGCAAGCCGAAACGCATCGTTTCACATCCCGGAAAGGCAACCGTCGCCTGAGACCCAATGCGTTTGTAAAAATAATTCGCATCCATCCGTTCC
>CAZKMT010000057.1:0-13065 GCA_964554115.1 uncultured Prevotella sp. | reverse complement strand
TGCCAAATCTTGTCTTTGTGTGTATAAGTTTCTCAGGCTTTACTCACGCAAGATGAAGACATAACGCCTCTTATTTTCAAATGTATTGGAAAGAGTTGCCTCAATCCGATTACAAAAGTAGGGAATTTCTTTGATAATATTCCAACCTTCTAACGATTTTTTTTGCTTTTGCTGTTGGACACTACAACATTCATTAATTTTATGGCATTCGTTAAAAATAACCGCATGTCTTTTGCATCGTGCAAAAAAAATTAGTATATTTGCATTAACCTTGGCACGTCCGGGCGTGGAGGCGGTGGGTGGCCATCCATCGCCAGCTTGACGGGATGGGCGATGCGTGGTGGAAGACAAAAAGGATACGGAGATGCAAACAAACAATCACCTGTCGGTGTTGATTCACAACCAGGCAAAGAAGTATGGCGACCGCGAGGCGGTGATATACCGCGACTTCGGCAGCAATAAATGGAGTTCGCTCTCGTGGGCGGAGTTCTCCGCTACGGTGGACAAGGTGTCGCGTGCGCTTCTGAGCCTTGGCGTAAAGGAACAAGAAAACATCGGCATCTTTTCGCAGAATGCCGTGCAGTATCTGTTCTGCGACTTCGGCGCGTGGGGCGTGAGAGCCGTTACGATACCTTTCTACGCCACGAGCAGCGAGCAGCAGATACAGTTTATGATAAGTGATGCCAAGCTGCGGCTGCTCTTCGTGGGCGAGCAGGAGCAGTATGACAAGGCGCATCGCGTGTTTGCCCTGTGTCCCACCATGGAGCGTATCATTGTGTTCGACCGTTCGGTGCGCATCAGCACCCACGACCCAAATGCCTTATACTTCGATGACTTTCTGAAGTTGGGTGACGACAACGCGCTTCAAGACGGCGTGGACAGACGTAGGGCGGAGGCCTCCTACGATGACATGGCCAACATATTGTACACCAGTGGCACCACTGGCGACAGCAAGGGCGTGATGCTCGCGCACAGCCAGTATCACGCTGCGCTCGAGGCCAACGTCAAGTGCGTGCCTGTCAGCGACCGTGACCGCGTGCTGAACTTCCTTCCCTACGCGCACATCTTTGAAAAAGGTTGGACGCTGCTGTGCCTGTCGGTGGGAGCACGTCTCATTGTCAACACTTATCCGCTTGAGGTCCAGGAAACGATGCGCGCCATGCATCCTACGAGCATGAGCTCGGTTCCGCGCTTTTGGGAGAAAGTGTACGCCCGCGTGCATGAGGAGATAGACCGTGCCAATCCCATCAAGCGCTCACTGTTCAAGAACGCGCTTGCCGTGGGACGCCGCTACAACATCGACTACTTGAGCCGCGGCCTGCGCCCCCCTATGGCCCTGCGCGTGGAATACGAGATGGTGAACAACACTGTGTTCAGCATCGTCCGCCGTGAACTAGGGCTTGAGCATCCCAACATTTTCCCCACCGCCGGTGCCACGGTGTCGGAGCAAGTGGAGGAATTCGTGCATTCCATAGGCATAAACATGATAGTGGGCTACGGCCTCACGGAGAGCATGGCCACCGTGTCGTGCGACCGTTTGGGCGAGCCTTACACCATAGGCAGCGTGGGGAAACCGATAGAGGGGCTGCAAATAAGAATCAGCGATGAGGGCGAAATACAGCTTAAAGGCCCGACAATAACGAAAGGATACTTCAACAGGCCCGACCTTACGCGCGATGCTTTTACCGCCGATGGCTTTTTCCGCACCGGTGACTCCGGCTACATGAAAGACGGGGAACTGTTTTTAAAGGAGCGAATAAAGGATTTGTACAAGACATCCAATGGCAAGTACATTGCCCCGCAGGCCATAGAGTCGCGGTTGCTTGTCGACAAGTACATCGACCAGATAGCCATAATAGCCGACCGGCGCAAGTTCGTCTCGGCGCTCATCATACCGGAATACCGCCTTGTGGAGGAGTTCGCCCGTTCCAATGGCATTCCTTTCGAGAGTCGCGAAGATCTGTGCCGCAACGAAAAGGTGAACGCGATGATGATGGAGCGCATCAACACGCTGCAACAGCAGCTGGCCCATTTCGAGCAAATAAAACGTTTCACTCTCTTGCCCCATCACTTCAGCATGGAGCGCGGCGAACTGACCAACACGCTGAAACTGAAACGGCTGGTGATTAACGAGAACTATAAGGAAGAGATAGACAAGATGTACGAAGACTGAAACGTAATTCGTAAGGAGTAAGTCGCAGGCCGGCGCGGTGGCGTAATAGCTCTCCGCGCGGCGGGAGGCCGAGTGAGGGCATCCCCACGCACATCATCCATAACACAAGAACAGATAAATGATTACAGCAGAACAATTGAAGGATGTGATGGAACGGGCAGACGCGCTGCACCGTTACTTGGACATCGACAAGAAAAGGGTTGAGTATGAAGAGGAAGACCTGCGCACGCAGGCTCCCGATTTCTGGGAAGACCCCAAGAGGGCCGAGGAGCAGATGAAGAAAGTAAAGGCCATAAAACGCTGGATTGACGGCTATGACGAGGTGCGGAGCTGTGCCGATGAGTTGCAACTGGCGTTCGACTTCCACAAGGAGGAGATGGTTTCCGAGGATGAAGTGGATGCCGACTACGCCCGTGCCATCAAGGCCATTGAGGCACTGGAGCTTAAAAACATGCTGCGGCAAAAGGAAGACCCAATGGACTGCGTGCTGAAGATAAACAGCGGGGCAGGGGGGACCGAAAGCCAAGACTGGGCACAGATGCTCATGCGCATGTACATGCGGTGGGCAGAGGCGCACGGCCACAAGGTGACGATAAGCAATATCCAGGATGGCGACGAGGCCGGGATAAAGAGCGTGACGATGGAGATAGAGTGCGGCGAATATGCCTACGGCTACCTGAAAAGCGAGAACGGAGTGCACAGGCTGGTGCGTGTGTCGCCTTTCAACGCGCAGGGCAAGCGCATGACGAGCTTCGCCAGCGTGTTCGTGACGCCGCTCGTAGATGACACCATAGAGGTGTACGTGGACCCGGCTCGTGTGAGCTGGGATCTCTTTCGCAGCGGTGGCGCTGGCGGACAGAACGTGAACAAGGTGGAGACGGGCGTACGCCTGCGCTACCAGTACGTTGACCCCGACACCGGCGAGGAGGAAGAGATACTCATCGAGAACACGGAAAGCCGCAAGCAGTTGGAAAACCGCAACAACGCCATGCGCCTCCTGAAGTCACAGTTGTACGACCGCGCCATGAAGAAGCGTCTCGAAGCGCAGGCCAAGATAGAGGCCGGCAAAAAGAAAATAGAATGGGGCAGCCAGATACGTAGCTATGTGTTTGATGACCGGAGAGTAAAAGATCATCGCACAAACTACCAGACCACTGACGTGGACGGCGTGATGGACGGCAAGATAGACGGCTTCATCAAGGCATATCTAATGGAGTTTCCCGTCAACGATGAGGAGTGACGGCATCGATGCCGAGGCGTCGGCGATGGATATGTCGGCTAATCTTCGGCATCTCCGTGCCAATCTGGTGGCAATCAGTCAGGCGACAAACATAAAAAGATAAGATTATGAATGCAAAAGGAAAGGCTCGCCGCGCGGCCAACGATGCGCAGCAAGAGAAGAAAGCGAAGAGAGTGGTCAACTGGATATTCGCCATACTGGTGCTGCTGGCGATACTGTTCATCATTTATACGATTGGCATAGTGCAGTAGAGAGAACGGCATGAGCGGAACGGAGATAGAGCGCAAATTCCTTGTGGAGACTGACAACTACAAGCAGTCGGCCTACGCGAGCACCCGCATAAGACAAGGCTATATATGCAGTGCGAGCGGACGCACTGTGCGGGTGCGCCTGCGTGGAGAACATGCTTACCTGACCATCAAGGGGCCGAGCGATGTCGGGGGCATGAGTCGTTACGAATTTGAGAGGGAGATAACCGCAGACGAGGCCGAACAGCTGTTCCGCCTGTGTGAGCCAGGCATGATAGACAAGACCCGTTGGCTTGTGAAGTCGGGCAAACACACGTTTGAAGTGGACGAGTTTCATGGCTCGAACGAAGGACTTGTGGTTGCCGAAGTGGAGTTGCGGAGCGTTGGTGAGGAGGTGGAACTACCGCCATTTGTGGGCATCGAGGTCACAGGCGACCGCCGATATTACAATTCCTACCTCATTAAGCATCCTTACCGTTCTTGGGGCGGAGCGTGCTGACGGCCACACCAATGGCGAGGGCTATGGAGACGCCGACGGCATTGGCGGCAAAATCAAGCCAGTCGCCACTGCGTCGTCCACCGGTACAGTAAGCCTGGAGCAGTTCTATGGCTCCGCTCATTAGTATCGGTGCCGTCCAGCCCAAGGCAGCGGCATTCCATGTTATGGCTTTATGGTCGTTGCGCAGCAAGTGTTCCAACCACAGTACAGTGCATGTTCCGCCGTACATCAATATGTGAGCCCACTTGTCGATGAACTTCACGTTGTCCAGTTCCGTGTGTGGAGGGGTGAAAAACGACAAATACCAGATGGCTGCGATGCAGACTGTCGTGAGCGGATATCGCTTGGCTATTTCATACGCTTTCTTCATAACATAATCTTTTGAGCCTGCAAAATTACTGATAATTTGTTGTTTGTGCAACTGAAAAAGTATAATTGATAATATGGCATATCAAGAAGCGGCACCGTTTTGGTGTGGAACGGAGGCGGTTGCAGTCTCTGTGTCAATGTTGCCTTGGCGTGGCCGTGTGTTGTGTAACTACGACGTGTATGGCACGGACAACCGTGCCGCAGGCATGGCTGCCTTATGAAATACAGTGACAGGTTCTCTTATCAGCGTTCCGACCGCAAGGCGGCACTCGCGCTTCTGGCTGTCATGGCGGTTTGCGCGGCCATAATATTTATGGTGGGGCGTGGCCATGACATTGCAGATGCGCCCGTGGCCTCAGACAGTGCGGCTGTGGTGGCGCAGGCCGACACCGCACTGCACCGTCAAGACAGTTACACTTATGCCGTGCCGGTGCATGAGGCGGAACTGTTTTTCTTCGATCCCAATACAGCAGACAGCACCGCGTTGCTGCGTCTCGGTCTGCAACCGTGGCAGGTTCGCAATATATATAAATATCGTGCGCGAGGAGGTGTGTATCGTCGCAAGGAAGATTTTGCCCGCCTGTACGGTCTCACTGCCGGTCAGTATAAGAGGATGGAACCGTATATCCGCATATCTCCGGACTTCCTGCCCGCCACCACAGTGGTGGATGTCGCGCCCGCGCTACGCGACACCCTGCGCTATCCCGTGAAGCTGAAAGAGGGCGAGCACATCGTGCTCAATACCGCCGACACCACCGAACTGAAGCGCGTGCCCGGCATCGGAAGCTATTATGCGCGTGCCATAGTGCGCTATGGCCAGCGGTTGGGCGGCTATGTGAGCACCGACCAGCTCGATGAAATAGAGGGATTCCCGCCTGAATCCAAGTCTTACTTCACCATAGTCGCCCCGCAACCGCGCAAAATCAATCTCAACGAACTGTCGTTGAACCAGCTCCGACGCCATCCTTACATAAGTTTTTACCAGGCGAAGGCCATCATTGACTATCGTCGCCAGCATGGTGCTTTGCGCAGTTTGGCCGACCTTAAGCTTCATCGAGACTTCACTCCGGAGGCCATTAGTCGCCTCGAACCATACGTAGAGTTTTGAGCCATGGCAACCATTTTCCCATTTGCACGCCCTATATACGTCATGCTGAAGCCTGCCGGCCCACGCTGCAACCTGCGTTGTCGCTACTGCTATTATACAGAGAAGTCGGGACTCTACGCCCCCGGTGTTTCCGACAACATGTCAGATGAAATGCTGGAGCTGTTCGTTCGTCAGTATCTTGAGGCTCAGACAACGCCCGAGGTGCTTTTTACATGGCATGGCGGCGAGCCTATGTTGCGCCCCATCGCTTTTTATCGCCGTGCCTTGGCGTTGCAAAGGCGTTATGCCCGCAACCGACATGTGGATAATTGCCTGCAGACCAACGGTACGCTCATTACTGAAGACTGGTGTCGTTTTTTTCGCGATGAGGGCTTCTTGGTTGGTGTCAGCATCGATGGGCCGCGCGATATGCACGACGCAATGCGTGGACACACTTTTGACAAAGTGATGCGCGGCATCGAACTGCTGTGCCGCCATGGCGTGGAATGGAACGCAATGGCCACAGTCAACAGCCTCAATGCCAGTCGTCCGGTGGCGTTCTACCGCTTCTTCCGCTCCATAGATTGCCGCTATCTGCAATTCACGCCTGTTGTGGAACGTATTGCCGCCGATGGTAGTGACCGTTTGCTGGCCGGTACAGAAGATGGTGGCAGTCTCACTCCCGAATCGGTGTCGTCGGCGCAGTGGGGCGAGTTCGCTTGTGCCGTGTTTGACGAGTGGATAAAAGCAGACGTGGGGCAGGTGTTCGTGCAGCTGTTCGATGCCACGCTGGCCAACTGGGTCGGTGTGGCTCCCGGAGTGTGTTCTCTGGCACCTGAGTGCGGGCAGGCCGCCGTCATGGAGGCCGATGGCACTCTTTACAGCTGTGACCACTTTGTGTTTCCGCAATACCGCTTGGGCAACATACGCCGCGACAGTGTCACCGCCATGATGTATGGCCGTGCGCAGACTGCTTTCGGACAGGCCAAGCGCACCTTGTTGCCACGTCAGTGTCGTGAGTGCCAATGGCTCTTTGCCTGCAACGGCGAGTGCCCTCGCAACCGTTTCGACCGCGACCGCTATGGCAATCCGGGATTTAACTATCTGTGCCGGGGCTATTCCCGCTATTTCAGTCATGTGGCACCATACATGGATTTCATGAAAGCCGAGCTTGATGCGGGACGCGCTCCTGCCAATGTCATGGGCAGAGTGACGGACGGCGGAGCATGACGGCCTTTGTCGGTGTACTGTTGTTAGACGACAGGCGGTTGATGCCGTACAGCCTGCGCACTCATCTTGTGGCTCTTCGGGTGAGTTTCCGCAATTTCACAGTGACTGTGGCGTTTGTGTTGAGACATGGACGTGCCACGTTAATTTCTTGAAAAACTATTGTGTTTGGTGGAAAAAGCTGTACTTTTGCACGATATTAGGATATTACTGCTTGTTTATGTCGTGTATATTGCACATAGATACGAGCACTGACGTGTGTTCGGTGGCCGTGAGTGAGGACGGCTTATGCCTGTTCAGCCGCGAGGATTGCAGTGGCCCCAACCATGCGGAACGGCTGGGCTCTTTTGTGGATGAGGCTTTGGGCTTTGTCGATGGCCATGCCATTCCGCTGCAAGCTGTGGCCGTGAGTTGTGGGCCGGGGTCATACACAGGACTGCGCATCGGTGTGTCAATGGCGAAGGGGATATGTTATGGGCGCGGCCTGAAGTTGATAGCGGTGCCCACCCTTGAGTTGCTCTGCGTGCCCGTGTTGCTTGAGCACGACGATATGGAGGCCGATGCGCTGCTCTGCCCGATGATAGACGCACGCCGCATGGAGGTGTATGCGGGTGTTTATGACCGTGCCATGCGTCAAGTGAGGGAGGTTGGGGCTGATGTCGTTGACGGCGACACCTATCGCGAGTACCTCGACGCTCATCCCGTATATTTCTTCGGCAGCGGCGCGGCCAAGTGCATGGAGACCATCGCCCATCCCAACGCCCGCATGGTGGATGCCATCGTGCCCATGGCCAAGTGGATGTTGCCGGTGGCGGAAAAGCGCATGGTCGAGGGCCTGTTTGAGGACGTGGCGTATTTCGTGCCGTTCTACCTTAAAGACTTTGTGGCCAAGAAGCCCCGCAAACTCATCTGAGTGTGACCTCTTCGAGCCACAGGTGGCCCAGGCAGGCGTCAAACAGTGACAACAGAAACATTATGAGCCAAATGAACATAGAAGGACTGGACTACAACACGCAGCGCAAGCCGCTGCTGATGCCCGAGTACGGACGTGAGATACAGAAGATGGTAGACTATGCCGTGACGCTGCCCGCCAAGGAGGAGCGCCAAGCGTGCGCCGAAACGATAGTGAGGCTGATGGTTACCAAGGTGCCGCAGTTGCGCGAGAACGCCAACTATGAGCAGACGCTTTGGGACCATCTGTATCTGATGAGCCACAAGCAACTCGACATCGACTGGCCTTACGACGTGGCCGAGGCGGAGAAGATACTTGCCAAGCCGGGGCCTATGCCAAGGTCGGAATCGCACGGGCATGTGCACTTGCGCCACTACGGACGGTTGGTGGAGGAACTTTTTGAGAAGTTGAAAGCCATGCCCGATAATGAGGAACGCGCTGAATTGGTGCGACTGACGGCCATCCAGATGAAGCGTGACTTGGTTGCGTGGGGGCATGGCTCTGTCGATGATGAGCGCGTGGCGTCCGACATGGCGCGTTTTACCGACGGGAAAATCCAGATAGACCTTGGTGATTTCAAGCTTGAGAGAATGGATATGGCCGTCAGTGATTACCAGCGCAGGAAGAAGCGCAAGTAAAGCGAGGCTTCCCAATGTCATCTTTCATAATAGAAGGCGGCTATCCGCTGCGCGGCACCATTAAGCCCCAGGGCGCGAAGAACGAGGCTCTGGAGGTTATCAGTGCGTCATTGCTCACAGCCGACGAGGTGGTGATAAGCAACATTCCCGACATACGTGACGTTAAGAATCTGATATTGCTGCTCCGCGACATGGGCGTAAAAGTGGAGCGACGAGGGCGCAACGAATATTCGTTTTGTGCCGGCGACATAAACCTTGGCTACCTCGAGAGCGACGATTTTGTGCGTAAGTGCGCCGAGTTGCGGGGGAGCGTGTTGCTCATGGGGCCTTTGTTGGCGCGCTTCGGCAAGGCAGTCATTGCCACGCCGGGCGGCGACAAGATTGGCCGTCGCCGCCTTGACACCCATTTCCACGGTTTCAAGGCCTTGGGGGCACGTTTCCGCCATGTGGAACAGCGCAATGTTTATGAGATAATGGCCGAAAGACTGGAGGGGCGGTACATGCTTCTCGATGAGGCTTCGGTCACAGGCACAGCCAATATTGTCATGGCCGCCGTCTTGGCAAAGGGAACCACTACCGTTTACAATGCCGCTTGCGAGCCTTACATACAGCAACTCTGCCACATGCTCAACCGCATGGGAGCGCGCATAAGCGGCATTGCGAGCAACCTGTTGACCATTGTCGGTGTGGAAAGCCTGCACGGCATCACCCACACCATACTCCCCGACATGATTGAGGTGGGGTCGTTCATCGGCATGGCGGCCATGGCGGGCGATGGCATCTGCATTAAGGATGTGTCGATGTCAAATCTCGGCATCATTCCTGAAGCATTCCGCCGCATCGGTGTCAAGATGCAGACAGAGGGCGACGACATCTTCATACCGCGGCAGGAACACTGCGTAGTGGAGACATTCACCGATGGCACAATAATGACTTTGGCCGATGCGCCGTGGCCGGGGCTTACCCCCGACCTTATTTCGGTGCTCATCGTGGTGGCTACTCAGGCACAGGGCAGCGTACTTTTCCATCAGAAGATGTTTGAAAGCCGGCTGTTTTTCGTGGACAAGTTGATAGACATGGGGGCGCAGATTATATTGTGCGACCCGCACCGTGCCGTGGTGGTGGGGCACGACCACACCAAGAAGCTGCGCGCCGGGCGCATGGCCAGTCCCGACATCAGGGCAGGCATAGCCCTCCTCATTGCTGCCATGAGTGCCCAAGGCACAAGTCGCATAGACAACATAGAGCAGATAGACCGGGGCTACGAAGACATAGAATTGCGCCTTAACAGCCTCGGAGCGAGGATACAGAGGGTGGGATAAAGCCCGTGACCGTCGCTACGCCGGTCGGTCATGGACTGTGTGTGCCACACATTATGCTGATTTATGATAAAGTTGGAAGACGTTTACAAGATAGGGTGTGTCGGAAAGCCCCACGGCCTCAAGGGCGAAGTGGTGTTGCGCTTGGATGACGGCACATTAGAGCAGGCTGACAGCGACTGCCTCATACTCGATGTTGATGGCATACTTGTGCCTTTCTTCATCGATGAAATCAGGTTTCGAGGCTCCGGTTCGGCCCTCGTCAAGTTTTGCGACGTAGAAACAGTGGATGCCGCTGCGGCTCTTACGGGTTGCAACGCTTATTTGCATGTGGATGCGGTCGACCTCGATGGCGGCGAAATGCCAAAGTCGGCGCTCGAAGGTTTCGCCTTGCTGGATGCAGTGTCGGGGCGCATGGTGGGACGTATCGCGTCAGTCAATGATGCCACGGCCAACGTGTTGTTCGTCATGGACGACGGGACGCTGGTGCCGGCCTCGGCTGAACTCGTGGAAAACTTGGACGTGGCCAAGAGAGAAATAAGGCTCAGGCTACCCGATGGACTGCTTGACCTCTGAGTGCCGTCGCTTGGAGCGCACCCTGTGATACGCTCGGCAGTATGGCGGCTCACTACCAAACGAATAATGATGAAAAAGAAACAAATAGCCATCTTGGGCTCCACAGGCTCCATTGGCACTCAGGCTTTGCAGGTGATAGCGGAGCACCCAGACCTTTACGAGGTGTATTGCCTCACAGCAAACAATCGCGTGGACCGGCTGGCAGAGCAGGCGATAAGGTTTAAGCCGGCAGCCGTAGTGATAGCAAATGAGGCGCATTATGACGAATTGTGTGCATTGCTGTCATCGGAACCGTCCATCAAGGTGTATGCAGGAGCCGATGCCATAGACGGAATCGTGGAGGCAGCCCCCATAGACATGGTGCTTACGGCCATGGTAGGCTTCGCCGGACTGTCGCCTACAATCCATGCCATACGCCAAGGCAAGGCCATCTGCCTTGCCAACAAGGAGACTCTGGTGGTGGCGGGCGAACTTATCAGTGACCTCGCGGCGCGACACCATGCGGCCATACTCCCCGTTGACAGCGAGCATTCGGCCATATTCCAGTGCATTGTGGGCGAAGGCGACACTCAGGTAGAGAAGATACTGCTCACGGCGAGTGGCGGCCCGTTCCGCGATTTCACTATCGACAGGCTTGCAACCGTAACGCCCGCCGATGCCCTCCGCCATCCGACGTGGGACATGGGGGCAAAGATTACCATCGACAGTGCCACGATGATAAACAAGGGATTTGAGGTGATAGAGGCCAAATGGCTTTTCGGCGTGGAGCCGGAACGCATACAGGTGCTCGTGCATCCGCAGTCGATAGTACACAGCGCGGTGCAGTTTGTCGATGGAGCGGTGAAAGCACAGCTCGGCGTTCCCGACATGCGGATTCCCATTCAGTATGCTTTCTCGTTCCCGGAACGCCTCCGTCTGTCATCGGAGAGGCTCGATTTGCTTGCCCACAGCCTTGAGTTCTTCGAGCCGGACATGACCAAGTTCAGGTGCTTGGCGTTGGCTTTCGAGGCCATCCGGCGTGGCGGCAACATGCCGTGTGTACTCAATGCGGCCAACGAGGTGGTAAACAGAGGCTTCCGTGAGGGCCATTGCAGCTTCCTGCGCATGAGTGACATAATAGAGAAAACAATGGATAGGGTGGCTTTCGATGCCTGTCCCACTTACGAGACATACGTCGCTACCGATGCCGAAGCGCGCCGTGTGGCGGCCGACATAATGCAGGGCATCGGGCGTTGAGCCGGATGTGGCCCCGGCGGCAGCGTTCGCGTAATAGTTACTATTTAAAGTCAATAAAAACTAAAAATGGAAATCTTTCTGATTCGTTTATTGCAGTTCATGCTTGCAATATCAATACTTGTCCTTTTGCACGAGGGTGGGCACTTGTTCTTTGCCCGTCTTTTCGGCATCCGTGTCGAAAAGTTTTATCTTTTCTTCGATCCGTGGTTCCATCTTTTCGAGTTCAAGTCTAAAAACAGCCACACAACTTATGGCATTGGCTGGTTGCCGTTGGGCGGATACTGCAAGATTGCGGGCATGATAGACGAGAGTTTCGACACCGAGCAGATGAAGAAGCCCGTCCAGCCGTGGGAATTCCGTTCGAAGCCCGCGTGGCAGAGGCTGCTTGTGATGTTGGGAGGCGTGCTCGTGAACTTCCTGCTTGCGCTGTTCATTTATGCCATGATACTCTATCATTGGGGCGAAAGCTACATCCCGTTGAAGAACATGACCTATGGGATGGTGTTCAGTCAGGAGGCCAAGAGTTACGGTTTCATGGATGGCGACATACTCGTTGGCAGCGACAAGGGGGCGTTCAAGGATTTCGACGCCGACCTCTACCGCGACATTTCGGAAGCTCACCGCGTGGACATTGTGCGTGGCAGTGAAGCCATGAGCATCTACCTGCCCGGCGACCTCAACCTGCTCGACATGCTCCGAAAGCAGCCACAGTTCGTGCGTCCGCTCATCCCTGCCGAGGTGGACAGCGTGTTGCCCGGCACGCCTGCTGCCGACATGGGGCTGAAGCAGGGCGATCGCGTGGTGGCCATCAATGGCAAGGCCGTGGGGTCCTGGAACGAGTTTGTTGACGAGATAGCCAAATTGGGAGATGTGCTGGCCGTGGCCACCACTTCGGCAGATAGCATGAAGGCTCGGCAGGCCACCGTTGTGACCATGCGTGGGGATGTGGCCGACACGGCCAGTGTGGTTCTCACGCCCGACTTGAAGCTCGGATTCACGGTCAAGTCGCTCGCGGCTCTCTACCAGCCCGTTACGATTAAGTATGGCTTTTGGGAGAGCATTCCTGCCGGAGTGACCTATGGCGTCGATGTGCTCAGTGGCTATGTCAGCGACATGAAGTACGTATTCTCGTCCGAGGGAGTCAAGTCGCTTGGCGGTTTCGGTGCCATCGGCAGTCTCTTCCCACCCGTGTGGGATTGGTACATATTCTGGAAGATGACGGCGTTCCTGAGCATCATGCTCGCTTTCATGAACATATTGCCCATACCCGTGCTCGATGGCGGTCACGTGCTCTTCCTGATTTACGAGATGATAACGCGCCGCAAGCCGAGCGAGACATTCATGATACGTGCGGAATATGTGGGCTTTGCCATACTCATATTGCTGATGTTCGTGGCCAACATGAACGATATACTGCGCTGGCTCGGCTACATGTAATGGAGCGCAAGCCTGCTCACGGTGGCATTGCCCTGCCGGTCGGGGTGCATGGAGGTTCATGCGC
>CAZKMT010000056.1:0-13376 GCA_964554115.1 uncultured Prevotella sp. | reverse complement strand
AAATGACTGTCTCCCCATAGGAGATAGTCATTTTTGGAAAACATTTTGGTTGTCCGTCAAAGACCTTTTCAATATTTTCCGGCCAGATTTATTCACTTACCACGAACTGATGAAATCCATATAAACTTGAGTGGCTATCCCCGAATAGCACCTTAAACTTTCGCTGATGACTGCCGGAGGAATGTCTTTGCTTTTTGCGGCGATAATCCAGATTGGCATACCCATCCAACAGATTTGCGCAATCTTTCAAACGCCCGTTTCGCTGACTTGCCACCGCAATCGGGCGCGGCATGGCACAATGGTTTGGTATCAAATATTTTTACAAAAGCGGCATTGTAACCGAGCTTTGACTACATCGTTTTGCGAAACAGGCCGTTTTGCACTGCAAAACGGCCTGTTTCAGAACGCAATAAGCACCGTTTTGGAACGTGAAACGGTGCTTATTGCAATGCTTTGACACACAATATGTTGGACTAACGTCCCGCCGTGATAATAAATATTTACAAACCACGGTCAGCCTTTGATGGCATGGCAAGGCGCGGAAAGGGCGCAAAGGCTCTACACAGCCTATTGCAACGTCACTCCCATCAGCCCTATCACGACATCGTTTGACAGAGTGCGGAGCGTGAGCGACCGCAGTTTCTTCTGCGAATTGAGCGGCATCCTGAGCATCTGGGCGGCGCCTCCGGGGATGGGACGCCCGTAGACCTCCGTCATCCGTAGCTCGCTGCCAAGGTCACGGCTCACCAGACCGCTGGCCAAAGCCACCCGGTATGGGCGCGGCTCGGTGGTGTAGAATGCCTTGCCGTCAACAAAATAGTCCTGCTCTATGGGACACCAGTTGTCCGGGTTCACCAGCCTGAGCGTATCGGATGAGCCATCCTTGTAGGTTGCGATTACCAAGCCATTGTCTATCCGGCTCTGCATGTGGTTGGTGGAACCGGCCATGAGCAGGTAGGCGGAGGCGGCTTTGCCCGTGAGCGGAATCTCTATGCTCTCGGGATAATTGTCCCAGAGTGATGTGTAAATGATGTTATTGCCCTCTTCGGGAGTACGGAATGGCACCCCGGCCACGGTAAACCGTCCATCGGTCACGAGTGTGCGGAACACGGAATCGTTGATTTCTGCCGTCAGATCCGGATGACACCACTCCCCTATTCCCTGCACAGGAAGCTGCAAGGTGGTGTATGGCGGACGCGGGGAGAGATATTCATTCTTATATATGTCGTCCACCTCGGAATTGAAATACTTGTCGAGCTTCACCTGCCTGAACTTGCCCACTGTGTCAGGTTCGGCCAGTCCATACGCCACTGGGTCAACCGTAAGTGCCAAACTTTCGTCAAAAGCAGTCTCAACCGCAACGGCCGGCACAGGCGTAACTATCACTTGATGGCTTTCGTCCGTACCCTCTATCTCCTTGTATTCGCCGTTGCCTATGTTCTGCCGCACCACGATTTTCAACGGACGGGCAAAATTCTGCTTAATGTCATAGACGAGCGAATCGCCTGTGCGAGTGAACTTGAACTCCATGTATGGCGTGCGTACCGACGCACTGTCCCACGACTGGGGAAAGCCGGGACGTATGAAGCAACGGCCATTGAGCGCATCGGGCACTATGCCGAAAAGCCCCTGAAGCAGAGTGCGCGCGGAGATGCCTATACAGTCGCCAAAGTCACGGTAGCACTCACCCCGCGCCGCATCGTAGAAACTCACCTGTCCGAAGTTGGCGGGGCTGTCGCCGATATACATCTGATCCATTATGTTAGCCTTCATCAGCGCGTAAGCGGCTTCGCTGCGGCCTGCCTCGAAGAACGCCAAGGCCGTGTGCATTACCTCTGCCGCAGCCACATTGTTTATGCTCCAAGAGTAAGGCATCCAGTTTGTGGTGGATATCGTTGAGCCATACAGCTTGCCATCGGCGATGACGGGTATGTGCGGAATCTCCCTGTCCACGTATCGCGTGGCGCGATAGAACTGTTCAGGAGTGCCGGCTCCGCAGTCTATCGGCGTGTAAATCGACCACACGGCGGCACTTTCGTGCTTGCGTCCAAGCCCCATAAGGTCTTCGCACTCCGCCCAATGGCCTTTGTCATCGAGCCACAATCGTTCGTCCATGGCTTTCAATATGCGGTCGGCCTCTTCGCGGTAAGGGGTGCCGTCCTCGCCAATCAGGTCTGCGATGCGAGCCGCCAGCAAGTTGCCGCGATAGTTGTATGCCGAGGAATGGGTCGCTGCCCCGCCGCTATAATACAGGGCATCGCTCGCCCAGATGCAGCAATAAGCATCATACAGACCGTCTCCGTCGGGGTCATAGTTGCGCTTTTCCCACTCAAGGTGCAGCTTTATGACGGGCCACATCTTGCGCATGTAGGCGGTGTCGGCATCGTAACAGAAGTGCCACAGCAGCTCATCGATATAATTCAGGTTCATGTCATAGTGGTGCATCTGGTCGTTCCGCTCCGGATTGCGGCATATATAACCATTGCTGTACATCTGTGTTCCCCACTTCTTAACTGCGCGCGCAAGGTTCAATGCAGAGTCTTGCGACGGGTGCTGAATGACAGGCGGCACGTCGGTGACCTGGCTTTTGGCATAGGCATCGAAGTGGGAGATGGCACGCTCGGGCCAGCCCAGCACGTCGCCAAGGTATCCGGCACGCCATCCGGCCAGCGGCATACGCCATCCTACGCACCCGTGAAGCCAGGTCTTGCCGTCCCAGTCGCCATCGGCAGCCATCACGAGGGCACTGCCAAGGGTGTTTATATAAGGGTCGGGAGTGTTAAACTCTATGCGGGAAGCCAAGGCTTTGTTGCGTTCATAGACCGCGTTGAACAGTCCGGAAGCCTCCGCACTGTCCAATGGCTGAATCGTGGAGCCGCTCACGGCAAAGTAACTCTCGCCCGAAGCATCCCACTCCAGCGTCTCCATGCCCTCGTCATCGGAGGCCGGGGCGAAGCATCCCGGAGGGTTTGCCCCCATGTCGCCATTGCGTTTCAGTCTGTCGTTGGCCAGCCTGCACACCATGGCTTTGAGAGTGACGGGCTTGTCGAAGCCCTCGGCACGAAACTTCCACACAACCCCCTCACTTTCGACTGTGGCCACCACGCCCACAAACAGGCGCGCTTCGCCCCATGCCTTGTCGCCCACCACATAACGGCGCGTCCCGTCAGAGTAGCGCGCCTCGCAATAGTCCGTGGCTTCAATGGGGTATTCGCGGCCATCGCAGACAAGGCGGAAGCGCACATTGCGGTGAGCCCGCTTATTGTATATGGCAAAAATCGGACGGTCGCTGGTTTCAATCCGGTACTCGGTATAGCCGCCATAAAGGGCACGGGTATATTCATTGTCGCCATTGACACACACGAAATCGCGACCGTCGGGAGTGTACTGCAAGGCACGCGCTGCGCCACGATTGGCATCATTGTATGACTTCGACTCAATAAAATCGCTTATGGTCTTCTGCGCCTGGGCGGCGATTGCGACCAACATCATTGCGACAGTGGCCGCAGCTTTCACTTTTTTGTCTTTAGTAATCATTTCATCGTAGTTTGTTGCCTGTGAATATGCAAAATTAAACAATTAATCCCAAACAGACAAACGAAAGCTTAAAAAAGAAACCGACTGTCATCCCGACAGTCGGTTTCATAAACAAACTACTTAAAACTAATCTACTAAAACAAATCAAAAAAATATCATTAAGCCTCGCAGCTTCCCTTTTGGAATCGCAAAGATATGAAGTTTATCGCTCCAATCAAAATAAAAACGGAAGAAAATTGCACCAACCACGCATAAAAGCCAAAAGGAGAACCTTTTTCAATGGTTCCCCTTTCAGTTTGTTATGTGTCGTGTGCATTTTTACATCATTCCGCCCATGCCTGCGCCAGCGGCACCCGGCATTGCTGACTTCTCCTCAGGCTTTTCCACCATGAGGCACTCCGTGGTGAGGAACATGCCTGCGATGGAAGCGGCATTCTCCAAAGCGACACGCGCAACCTTGGCCGGGTCAATCACGCCGGCCTGGCGCAAGTCTTCGTAAACGTCCGTGCGAGCGTTATAACCGAAGTCGCCCTCGCCATCACGCACCTTTTGAACCACCACGGCACCCTCGCCGCCGGCGTTGGCAACAATCTGGCGCAGAGGCTCTTCGATGGCGCGCTCCACGATGTTGATGCCCGTCTGCTCATCCGGGTTGTCGCCCTTCAAGCCCTTGAGCGCGGAGAGTGCGCGGATGTAAGTGGTGCCGCCACCGGCCACAACGCCTTCTTCGATGGCTGCGCGGGTAGCGCAAAGGGCATCGTCCACGCGGTCTTTCTTCTCTTTCATCTCCACTTCGCTGTTGGCTCCGACATAAAGCACTGCCACGCCACCCGACAATTTGCCCAGACGCTCCTGCAGCTTCTCCTTGTCGTAAGAGCTTGTCGTGTTGGCAATCTCATTCTTTATCTGAGCCACGCGGTCGGCAATGCCCTGCTTGTCGCCTGCGCCATTGACGATGGTTGTGTTGTCCTTGGTCACAGTCACCTTGTCGCAAGTGCCCAACATCTCAAGAGTTGCCTGGTCGAGCTTGAGGCCTTTCTCCTCACTGATGACCACGCCACCTGTCAGTATGGCAATGTCTTCAAGCATGGCCTTGCGGCGATCGCCAAAGCCCGGAGCCTTGACAGCGCATATCTTGAGCCCGCCGCGCAGACGGTTGACAACGAGAGTGGTCAATGCCTCAGAGTCAACGTCTTCTGCTATGACAAGCAACGGGCGTCCGCTCTCGGCAGCCGGCTGAAGGATAGGCAGGAAATCCTTGATGTTGCTTATCTTTTTGTCGTAGATGAGGATGTAAGGATTCTCCATCACGCACTCCATCTTGTCGGCATCGGTAACGAAGTAGCCGCTCAGATAGCCACGGTCAAACTGCATTCCCTCCACCACATTGATATATGTGTCACGGCTCTTGCTCTCCTCAATGGTTATCACGCCATCCTTGCTCACCTTGCGCATGGCATCGGCCACGAGCTTTCCTATCTCAGGGTCGTTGTTGGCAGAGACCGTTGCCACCTGCTCTATCTTGTCATAGTTGTCATCCACCTTCTCGGCATGTTCCTTGATGTAGTCCACCACGGCTGCCACAGCCTTGTCGATGCCGCGCTTCAGCTCCATGGGATTGGCGCCGGCGGTGACATTCTTCAAGCCAACGTTAACTATGCTCTGTGCAAGGATGGTGGCGGTAGTGGTACCGTCGCCGGCATCGTCGCCCGTCTTGCTGGCCACGCTCTTCACGAGCTGCGCGCCCGTGTTCTCGAAGCGGTCTTCCAGTTCAACTTCCTTGGCAACGGTAACGCCGTCTTTCGTTATCTGCGGCGCGCCAAACTTCTTCTCGATGATGACGTTGCGTCCTTTCGGGCCGAGCGTCACTTTCACCGTGTTAGCCAACTGATCCACGCCCTTTTTCAGCATCTCACGGGCTTCTACATCAAATTTTATCTCTTTAGCCATGATTTTTCAAGTTAAAAAATAGTTGGATTTATTTGTCATTTCTCTATAATTGCGAGCACATCACTCTGGCGCATCATCAAATATTTTGTGCCATCGTGCTCAAGTTCGGTGCCGGAATACTTGCCATAAAGCACTTCATCGCCTTCTTTGAGCACCATTTCCTCGTCTTTCGTGCCCTTGCCGGCTGCCACGATTGTTCCGTGCAGGGGCTTCTCTTTTGCCGTATCAGGAATGATGATACCGCCAATTTTTTCTTCTGCTGGTGCAGGGAGTACAAGTACTCGGTCTGCCAATGGTCTGATTTTCATAATCTTTTTGTTTTAAATTACCATGTCTCTTTTGTCTTGGCCACCGTCCTGCGGGCGGTGTCGCCACACATGCCATTGCCAAAACCGTGCCAAAAGTCGCAAACTGACAATCTGTCACATAAAAAAAGTGTCTGTCACGCCATAATCCAAGGCGAAAATGCTCTTCAACCTCACGCTCCGGTTTCCGCAATCCTCACCACGTCACGGCAAAAAGGCAACCGTCCGCCCCATCACCGCCCGGCAACCGGCTCGCCATATTATATATAATGTGAAAATGGCAACGCAATGATATGACACACTAAGCCCGCACACGCCGCCCGGCGATGAACCGGAATGCGCAAGCCCATGCACGGAAAACAGCTGTGACACAGCCGCAACACATCCAACGACATCCGCACCACATTCCGCAAAAGTGGCATTTACAGCAACATACGCCAAAGCATCCACTACACAAGACGCCGCGCACACCAATGTCAGACATCCACATGTGGAAAAATTTTTCACTAATAAAAAATAAAAGCATAAAATTCATTTCAATATAAATAAAGATGCTTAACTTTGCGAGGAATTAGATACAAAAGACAACCGGCATGAACATAGAAGAACAAAACACTCACCGCAACGTGCCACTGTCGGCCGTGACAATCATTGGGGACGTGTTGATATTTATCGTGCTATACTGCACAGCATGCAAATTTAACGGTTACATCCAGGAAGAAAGCTTAAGGCAATCGGCAGTCGTCGTTGCCGCAACATATCTCTTATGCGTAATTTACGGTGGCGTAATCCTTTACAAACGCAACGTAAAGAATTTCCAGATAGTGGCACTGGTGCTCAAGAACTTAATCGGATTTATAGTGGCCAGTACCGTGATTCTCAACGTGGGGCATTTTTACATTCTTCCGACTAAACTGTCAATCGCTCTCATAGCCGCGCAGCTCGTACTGGCATCGCTATACAGACTCCTAATCAGGTTTTTCATCAACACTTACCGCATAAATGACAAGCATAAGCACCACGCCGTGCTCGTTGGCAGCAAAGACAACATACGCGCGCTGTACGAGGAGATAACGGGCGTGTCTTACTTCGGATATGCCGTCGATGGCTACTTCGACTATGAACCGAACAAAGACTTTTCGGAAAGCTGCAAGTATCTTGGCACGCCGGCTGACGTGATTCCGTACCTAAAGACCCATAACAACATCCACGAACTGTTTTGCTGCCTGCCGTCGCGCTACGAGAAAGACATCGTGCCCATCATTCACTACTGCGTGAACAACCTGGTGAACTTCAACAGCGTGCCAAACGTGAGCAACTACCTGCACCAAAGGATGTACCTCAACAAATTTGGCAGCGTGCCCTATCTGAGCCTATACCGCAATCCGTTGGAGAAAGTGGAGAACAGGATGGTGAAGCGGCTCTTCGACATTGTGTTTTCCTCACTGTTCCTTTGCACGCTCTTCCCGTTCATTTTCATAATAGTGAGCATAATAACCAAGATGACGATGCCAGGCCCGGTGTTTTTCCGGCAGAAGCGCAACGGCATCAACGGCAAGGAGTTTTACTGCATAAAGTTCCGCTCCATGCGCGTAAACGATGCCGCCGACAGCCTGCAAGCCACCAAAGATGACCCGAGGAAGACCAAATGGGGCAACATAATGCGCAAGATGAGCATCGACGAACTGCCGCAGTTTATCAACGTGCTCAAAGGCGATATGAGCGTGGTGGGTCCACGCCCGCACATGCTCAAGCACACCGAGGAGTACTCGAAGCTGATAGACAAGTACATGATACGCCACTTCGTAAAGCCGGGCATCACCGGATGGAGTCAAGTGACGGGTTTCCGCGGCGAGACCAAGGAGCTGGCGCAGATGGAAGGCCGCATAAAAGGCGACATCTGGTACATAGAGCATTGGAGCTTCTGGCTTGACCTCTACATAATATACAAGACCGTGGCCAATGCCATAAAAGGCGACGACGAAGCATATTAACCCCAAAAACAACATGCAACAGGCTTGGCGCAGCAGCAAATCCATCCACCCGCCCTGCGCATAAAGCCGCGCGTGGATGGATTTTGCGTCGATGCAAAACGGCACGCATACGGTAATTTTTATTTACAAAAGGCGTCTCGATTGACCATCCCGACCATTTCACTTTCCGAAACGGCCCGTTTCAGACTGCAAAACGGCACTTCCAATAATCCACTGTATATCAGTTTGTTAGCTAAACAAACCCATTTGGTAAGGAATTTTTACAGAACATGGGGCTGCAACATGGCCTGACGGTTGCAAAACGTCATGGAAAAGCCGCCCCACATCGCATTGCGACATTCTATCGTCCACATTCCCAGCAAAAAGCCACATGGCCAACGAAGCGGCCAACTAACACGCAGCGACACAATACAAGGAACGCGGACAAGAAGCCTTTTGCAACACAAAACTTGCAAATGAAGAAAAAAATACGTAACTTTGAAGCACATTTTGACACAACACCGATATATGAGTGACGAAACGAAAGACAATGACACCCTTGACATAGCAGGCCTTGACGGCAACGCAACCAACCGCGACGACGGCGATGCGGGGCAAGACGAACCAACAGTCCACTCCGACTACAAGCCGGTCGACAGGTTTGACGCATCGGCCGTACACCACTTGAGCGGCATGTATCAAAACTGGTTTCTCGACTATGCCTCATACGTGATACTGGAACGCGCCGTACCACACATTGAAGACGGCCTCAAACCCGTGCAGCGGCGCATCCTGCACTCAATGAAGCGCATGGACGACGGCCGCTACAACAAGGTGGCCAACATCGTGGGGCACACCATGCAATTCCACCCGCACGGCGACGCATCGATAGGCGACGCCCTGGTACAACTCGGACAGAAAGAGTTATTGATAGACACACAAGGCAACTGGGGCAACATTCTTACCGGCGACCGCGCCGCCGCACCACGCTACATAGAGGCAAGGCTATCAAAATTCGCCCTCGACACGGTGTTTAACCCAAAGACCACAGACTGGCAGCTGAGCTACGACGGCCGCAACCGCGAACCGATAACGCTGCCGGTGAAGTTTCCGCTGCTCCTGGCGCAGGGAGCCGAAGGCATCGCCGTGGGGCTAAGCTCGAAAATCCTGCCGCACAACTTCAACGATTTGTGCGATGCTGCCGTGAGTTACCTGCACGGCGAGGAGTTCCGACTCTACCCCGACTTCCCGACGGGCGGCAGCATAGACGTGAGCAAGTATAACGACGGACAGCGCGGAGGGTCGCTGAAAGTGCGCTCCAAGATAGAGAAACTTGACAACAAGACGCTCGTAATCCGCGAGATACCATACGGCAAAAACACGTCTACGCTCATAGACTCCATACTGAAAGCGATAGAGAAAGGCAAGATAAAGGCACGCAAAGTGGATGACAACACAGCCGCCAACGTGGAGATTCAGGTACACCTTGCGCCCGGGGTGTCGTCAGACAAGACGATAGATGCCCTCTATGCTTTTTCCGACTGCGAGGTGAGCATATCGCCAAACTGCTGCGTAATAGCCGACGACAAGCCGCAGTTCCTGACCGTCAGCGACGTGTTGCGCAGCTCTGTCGATCACACCATGTCTCTGATACGCCGTGAGTTGGAAATACGCAAGGGCGAACTGCTGGAACAGCTGCACTTCTGTTCGCTCGAAAAGATATTCATAGAGGAGCGCATCTACAAGGACAAGAAGTTTGAAGAGGCTGCCGACTTGGATGCAGCCTGCGGGCACATAGACAGGAGGCTGGCGCCATTCTACCCCCGGATGGTGCGCGCCGTGACCCGCGACGACATACTGAAACTGCTCGAGATAAAGATGCAGCGCATCCTGAAGTTCAACAAAGACAAGGCCGACGAACTGATGGCACGGCTGAAGTCAGAGCTCGAACAGATAGAGCGCGACCTCAACAATATGGTGGAGGTGACGGCCAACTGGTTTGTCTACCTGAAAGAAAAATATGGCAAAGACCACCCGAGGCTCACGGAGATTCGCAACTTCGACACCATCGAGGCCACAAAAGTGGTGGAAGCCAACGAAAAGTTGTACATCAACAGGCAAGAGGGATTCATAGGCACCGGACTGAAGAAAGATGAATTTGTATGCAACTGTTCTGACATAGACGACATCATCGTGTTCTACAAGGACGGCAAATACAAGGTGGTGCGCGTGGCCGACAAGATATTCGTAGGCAAGAACATCATGCACGTGGGCGTGTTCAAGCGCAACGACAAGCGCACCATCTACAACGCCGTCTACCGCGACGGCCGCAACGGAGCCTATTACATAAAGCGGTTCAACGTGACGGCCATGACCCGCGACCGCGAGTACGACCTGACCAAGGGAACGCCCGGCTCCAAGGTGGTGTATTTCACGGCCAATCCCAACGGCGAGGCGGAGGTGATAAAGGTGACGCTTGAGCCGACGGAGGCCAAGCGCCGCATGAGCATATTCTTCGACCGCGACTTCTCGAAAGTGGCCATCAAGGGACGCGCCGCGCAGGGCAACCTACTCACGCGCAAAACCATACACCGTATAGGACTGAAGAGCCGCGGCCACTCCACCCTCGGAGGGCGCAAGGTGTGGTACGACGCAGACGTGAACCGCCTTAACTACGATGAGCACGGCACACTGCTCGGCGAGTTTTTCGACAACGACAGCATACTCGTAATGCTGACAAACGGCGACTTCTACACCAGCAACTTCGACGCCAACAACCACTACGAGGACAACATAGCCCGCATAGAGAAATTCGATGAGCACAAGGTGTGGACTGCCGTGCTCTACGATGCCGACAACGACGGCTACCTTTACCTGAAGCGTTTCTGCCTCGAGGCATCGAAGCGCAAGCAGAACTACCTCGGCGACAACCCGATGAACCGCCAACTGCTGCTCACCGACCAGGCTTACCCGCGCATACAAGTATCATTCGGGGGCAACGACGCCACACGGCCTCCAATGGTGATAGACGCGGAACAGTTTGTGAGCGTGAAAGGATTCAAGGCCAAGGGCAAGCGCATCACCACTTGGCAAATAGAGAGCGTTGAGGAACTGGAGCCTACGCACTTCCCCGAACCAACCACCCCACCCCGGGATGATAGCGGCGATGATGAGACACTCGAGAACCTGGACCCGGATGCCGGCAAGTCAGAGCAGCAGATTATAGACGAAATAACCGGGCAGCTAAGACTTTTCAGCGATGAGGACATGTAGACTAATCATCGGCATGATGGCCTACATGCCGGTCGCAGCGGCTGCACAGGGCGATACGATGGCGGGCATGGGGGGCGACTCGGTGATAAGCGGACGCACCACAACGGTGGCCTATATGGTCGGAGCGGGGCGCACGGAGGTGCTCGACACGTATCTGTCGCAGGAGCACTTTTCCGGTCCGGGGGTCACATTCCTCGCCACCGTCGACAAGCAGCGCCCCGGAAGCCGCTGGCTCACGGCTATGGAGCACCAGGCCAACGCATCGACTACCCACGACCGCAATGACAGGAGAACGGAGATAGAAGGCTCTTACAACTTCTATTGGGGGCGTTACTACTGCTGGACCGTGGCCGGCGACAAGCTCACCCTCATGGCGGGCGGCGTGGCCGACGCCAACATCGGATTCATATACAACACGTCCAACGGCAACAACCCGGCGCAAGCGCGGTTGCACATCAACATAATGCCATCGGCAGCCGCCACATACAGATTCCACTTAGGGCGACGCCGGATGGCTCTCCACTACAAAGTGCAACTGCCTCTGGCCGGGGTGATGTTCAGTCCGAACTACGGACAGTCGTACTACGAGATATTCTCGCGCGGCGACTATGACCACAACATTGTGCCGACATCATTCATAAGCGCGCCAAACTTCAGGCAGCAACTCATGGCCGACATAAACATCAGCCGCAAACTGACGCTGCGCTTAGGCTATTTGGGCGACTACCAGCAAGCCAGCGTAAACAATCTGAAGTCGCACGTCTACTCACACCGCTTCATGATAGGCGTAGTAAAACGGTTCAAACTAATCAGCTTCCGACCATGAAACGCTTGTTTTTCATCACCGCACTGGCAAGCCTTACATCCCTGTTCTCCTCATGCATTGACGAAGAGGAGTTCGATGATACCCCGCAAGGCAACTTCGAAGCACTATGGACCATAATGGACGAACACTATTGCTTCTTCGATTACAAGCAGCAGATGTACGGCCTTGACTGGAACGAAGTCTACACCAAATACAGCGTGCGCATAGATGAGGGCATGAACAGCGACCAACTGTTCGAGGTGTTGGGCGACATGCTTGGCGAACTGCGCGACGGACACGTCAACCTGTCGTATGCGGCAGACTTTGCCCGCTACTGGAAATGGAAGGAAGACTACCCATCAAACTTCAGCGACACGCTGCAAAGCCTGTATCTCGGCACCAACTACAAGATTGCGTCAGGGCTGCAATACACAGTGCTCAGCGACAACATAGGCTATGTCTACTACGAGAGCTTCAGCGACGGCATCGGCGAAGGCAACCTCGACGAGGTAATCAGCAACCTGATGCTGTGCCAAGGCCTCATCCTTGACATAAGGAACAACAGCGGCGGCGACCTCACCAACGCCGAGAAGCTGGCCGCACGCTTCACCAATGAACCTGTGATGGTGGGCTACATGCAACACAAGACCGGGCCGGGACACAGCGACTTCTCTGACATGGAAGAGCAGTGGATAGAGCCGTCGTCAAACATGAGATGGCAGAAAGCGGTGTGCGTGCTCACAAACCGCAGCGTCTACAGTGCGGCAAACGAGTTCGTGAAATACATGAAATGTATGGAAAACGTCACCATCGTGGGCGACAGCACTGGCGGCGGGGCCGGTCTGCCGTTCAGCGGCACATTGCCCAACGGCTGGGCGGTGCGCTTTTCCGCATGCCCCATGTACGACCGCAATGGTGAATCGACAGAGTTCGGCATCGCTCCCGACTGCGCCGTATCAATCACCGATGAGGATTTCGCCCGCGGAGCCGACACAATCATCGAGTTCGCCCGCAGCCTGCTAAGCCAATAACGGGAGAGCAAGGACGCCATGACATGCCGTTCACGCATGTCAGCCAACGCCACAGACTACATTGAAAGCACATCTCCACACGCAATCAGTGCAAAGATGCCCCATACGCACACCATCAAAAAAACAGGCTTTTGCTTGCACATCCGCCAAAATATGCGTAACTTTGCAATCACAATGCGCTTGTGGCGGAATTGGCAGACGCGCCAGACTTAGGATCTGGTGTCTTTGACGTGTAGGTTCGAGTCCTATCAGGCGCACATAACAAAGGAAACATCCCGTATCTTTGTTCGTTTACAAGACAGCCTCATACTTGAAGATGCTGTCTCATTATAAATTTGCTGTGCCGTAGCATTATACCGCACACTATCAGGAATTGCATTTTGCAAGGCATTTCATACCGGCATACCGTTTGTAACAGACCAGCCATCAGAAAGTTTATTTCCATTTTGCCTGAAAGGCACGACTTTATCATCACGATTCAATGGATGGAGCAAACTGTACG
>CAZKMT010000055.1:0-13585 GCA_964554115.1 uncultured Prevotella sp. | reverse complement strand
AGAGCGTCTGCCTTACAAGCAGAGGGTCGGGGGTTCGAATCCCTCAGCGCCCACAGAGAAAGGGAGAGATTCCGCTATCTTTTATGATAGACGGAATCTTTTTTGTGCATCCGCAATTTTTATCCGGACTTTTTGCTGCAAGTCGAATTTAATGATTAACTTTGTAGCCCGAATTACATAGAAAGGCTTTTACGCATAACATGAAATTAGACACGCTTACGGCCATATCGCCCATAGACGGGCGGTACAGGGGGAAGACGGAGGCTTTGGCCGATTATTTTTCCGAATACGCACTGATACGCTACAGGGTGCGGGTGGAGATAGAGTACTTCATTGCGCTGTGCGAGCTTCCACTGCCCCAGCTGGCCGATGTGAATCATGCCGTGTTCGACACACTGCGCGCCATCTACCGCAACTTCAGTGAGGACGATGCGCGCCGCGTGAAAAGCATCGAGACGGTGACCAACCACGACGTAAAGGCCGTGGAATATTTTATAAAGGAGCAGTTCGACAAGATAGGCGGGCTTGACAAGTACAAGGAATTCATCCATTTCGGGCTGACCTCGCAAGACATCAACAACACGAGCGTGCCCCTTTCGGTGAAGGAGGCTCTGGAAAACGTGTACTATCCGCTGGCAGACGAGCTGACAGCCCAGTTGCTCTCGTATGCGGAAGAATGGAAAGACGTGCCGATGCTGGCCAAGACCCACGGTCAGCCGGCGTCGCCCACACGGCTGGGCAAGGAGGTGATGGTATTCGCATACCGCCTCCGGCAACAGGTGGACGCGCTCAAGGCCGTGCCCCTGACGGCCAAGTTCGGCGGGGCCACAGGCAACTACAACGCCCACCACGTGGCCTACCCGCAATACGACTGGCGGCAGTTTGGCGACAGGTTCGTGAGCGAGAGGCTCGGCCTCGCGCGTGAGCAATACACCACGCAGATAAGCAACTATGACTGGCTGGGCGCGGCTCTCGACGCCATGCGCCGCGTGAATACGATAGTGATAGATCTGGACCGCGACTTCTGGATGTACATATCCATGGACTATTTCAAGCAGAAGATAAAGCCGGGTGAGGTGGGGTCGAGTGCCATGCCGCACAAGGTGAACCCCATAGACTATGAAAACAGCGAGGGCAATCTGGGCGTGGCCAACGCCTTGCTGCAATTCATGGCTCGGAAATTGCCCGTGAGTCGCCTGCAACGCGACCTGACCGACTCCACCGTGCTGCGCAACATAGGCGTGCCGATGGCTCACAGCGTGATAGCTTTCGAGAGCACCCTGAAAGGCTTGCGCAAGCTGATACTCAACGAGACGAAGACAAGCCAAGACCTTGACAACGCTTGGGCCGTGGTGGCAGAGGCCATACAGACCATATTGCGCCGCGAAGCCTACCCGAACCCTTACGAGGCCCTGAAAGCTCTGACGCGCACCAACACGGCAATGACGGAGCAAGCCATCCACGACTTCATAAGCGGCCTAAACGTGAGCGACAGCGTGAAAGCAGAGCTGATGGCCATCACGCCGCACAGCTATACGGGAATGTGAAACAATACACAAGGAAATAACTGAAGCGCGCGACCAATCGCGCCAAATGAGAACGAGAGATAAATTAAGCAGGCGGCGCAAACAACGCCGCGCAACAATGAACCAGACAAGGCCGTGAGGCCGGAAACACCAAACATTTTTTTATTATGGAATCAGAAAACGAAAAGAAACAGGAAGAGAAGTCTATGACACAGAACGCTGGCAACCGTGATGGTTACCAACCATCAAACCACCATGGAGAGGGCCAGGGCTTCCGGCCGGCCGGCCGCTCACCGCGCCCGCGCATCCACGTGCAGCGGCCTTACGGACAGGAGCGGACAGGCTACAACCGAAATGACAGCGATGAGGGCGGATTCCGCCCCGAAGGCTTTGGCGCCGGCCTGCAACAAGGCTCCACACAGCGGTACTATCGCCCGCGCTACAACAGCATGGGGCATGCCGACAAGCCTTATCGCCCACATTACAACAATGCTGATGGCTCCGAGGATGGATACAAGCAGCGCAACTATCCCAACCGCAACTACCAGCAGCATGGCTATGGCAGCAACGCCGACAACAGGCAAGGGGGGTACCAACGTGGCGGCTACCAGCAACGCGGAGGATACAACCGTCAGGAGGGCGGCTATCGCCAAGGATATAACGCTGAAAGCGAGGGATACGGAAACTACCGCCAAGGCGGCTACCAGCAGCGCGGAGGATACAACCGTCAGGAGGGCGGCTATCGCCAAGGATATAACGCTGAAAGCGAGGGATACGGAAACTACCGCCAAGGCGGCTACCAACAGCGCGGAGGATATAACCGTCAGGGTGGCGGCTACCATCAACGCGGAGGATTTAACAACCGCCAGGGCGGCTACCAGCAGCGCGGCAACTATGACACGAAGCACAGCGGCTTCAAAAAGCGCATAGACTACAAGGAGGAAAATGTAGACCCCAACGCGCCGATACGCCTCAACAAGTACCTTGCCAACGCCGGAGTGTGCAGCCGCCGCGAGGCTGACGACTACATACAGGCAGGTGTGGTGACGGTGAACGGTACGGTGGTTACGGAATTGGGCACCAAGGTGATGCGTTCCGATGAGGTGAAATTCCACGACCAGAAAGTGTCGCTCGAGAAGAAAGTGTACGTGTTGCTGAACAAGCCGAAAGACTATGTAACTACAAGTGATGACCCGCAACAGCGCAAGACCGTGATGGACCTTGTGAAAAACGCTTGTCCGGAGCGCATCTATCCGGTGGGAAGGCTTGACCGCAACACCACGGGCGTGCTGCTGCTCACCAACGACGGCGACTTGGCCAGCAAGCTTACACATCCGAAATTCTTGAAGAAAAAGATATATCACGTGTTCCTCGACAAGAATGTCACTGCGCATGACATGCAACAAATACTCGATGGAATAATGCTCGAAGACGGAGAAATAAAGGCCGACGATGTGCAGTATGCCGACCCTGTGGACAAGAAACAGGTGGGAATAGAGATTCATAGCGGCAAGAACCGCATCGTGCGCCGCATCTTCGAGAAGCTGGGCTACCGCGTGATAAAGCTCGACCGAGTGCAGTTTGCCGGCCTCACCAAGAAAGGGGTGCGCCGCGGCGACTGGCGTTACCTGACCGAGGAGGAGGTGACGCGCCTGCGCATAGGTGCCTACGAATAAGGGACTGTATCTATTAAGTTAAACAATGCAAGACATAAAAAGGACTAAAGTCATCGATGCGCTGAAGCGCACCGATTTCGGCACGCTTGTAAACGTGAGGGGATGGGTGCGCACGCACCGCAGCAGCAAGGCGGTAGACTTCATCGCCTTGAACGATGGCTCCACGATAAAGAACATACAGATAGTCGTAGACCAGGCTCTGTTTGACGCAGAACTGCTCAAGAAAGTGACCACGGGAGCCTGCATAACGGTGAATGGAGTGCTGGTGGAAAGCCAGGGCGCGGGTCAGTCGGTGGAACTGCAGTGCCGCGAGCTGGTAATCTACGGTCTCTGCGGCAGCGACTACCCCATGCAGAAAAAGGGGCAGAGCTTTGAGTACATGCGCCAACACGCCCACCTGCGCCTGCGCACCAACACGTTTGGCGCGGTGATGCGCATACGCCACAACATGGCAATAGCCATCCACAAGTACTTCCACGACCACGGCTTCTTCTATTTCCACACGCCGTTCATAACGGCGAGCGACTGCGAGGGAGCCGGACAGATGTTCCAAGTGACCACGAAGAACCTCTATGACTTGAAATGCGGCGACGACGGGAAGATAACGTATGACGATGATTTCTTCGGGAGACAGACATCGCTTACGGTGAGTGGGCAGCTCGAGGGTGAGCTCGGCGCCACGGCACTTGGAGCAATTTACACTTTCGGCCCTACGTTCCGTGCCGAAAATTCCAACACGCCGCGCCATTTGGCCGAGTTCTGGATGATTGAGCCTGAAGTGGCGTTCATCGACCTTGACGAGCTTATGGACCTTGAGGAGGACTTCATCAAATACTGCGTGAAGTGGGCCTTGGACAACTGTGAAGACGATTTGGCTTTCCTAAACAAAATGATTGACAAGACGCTCTTGGAGCGGCTGCATTCAGTGTTGGGCGACTCATTCGTAAGGTTGTCGTACACGGAGGGCATAAAGATACTCGAGGAGGCCGTGGCCGGAGGCCACAAGTTTGAGTTCCCGGTGGAGTGGGGGATGGATCTGGCCAGCGAGCATGAGCGTTATCTCGTGGAGCACCATTTCCGCAAGCCGGTAATCATGCATGGCTATCCCAAGGACATAAAGGCGTTCTACATGAAGATGAACGACGACGGAAAAACGGTGCAGGGCACCGATGTGCTTTTCCCGCAGATAGGCGAGATAATCGGCGGCAGCGTCCGTGAAGAAGACTACGACAAGCTGCTGGCAGAGATAGAGCGCAGAGACATTCCGATGAAGGATATGTGGTGGTATCTCGACACCCGAAAATATGGGTCGTGTCCGCATGGCGGCTTCGGTCTGGGCTTTGAGCGACTGATACTGTTTGTCACCGGGATGCAGAACATACGCGATGTGATACCGTTCCCACGGACGCCGAAGTCGGCAGAGTTCTGACGGAACGCGGTTTATTGTCTATAAATGCCATTCCACCCGCATCCACCGCTGTTTTTGCAGCACGGATGCGGGTGGAATGGCATTGCGGCGGAATGTCAACGGCGTTTCTTCCCGGCGCGTTTATCCTCGTCAGGCACCAGTGTTATGCCGTCATTGCCAATGGTTATGAGCCTCCGCTTGTACAAATCGCCCACGGCTTTCTTAAACACTTTCTTGCTCACTCCAAACGTGTCGGCAATCAAGTCGGCCGGACTCTTGTCGCCAAGCGGGGTGTGGCCTCCGTTGTCATGGAGGTAATTGAGCAACGTCTGCGAGAATTCCTCAGTCATTCTGCGCCCTGTCGGCTGCAGCATGATGTCCATCTTGCCATCGGGGCGCACGCAGTCTACGAAGCCTATCAGGCGGTCGCCTGTGGTGATGTGGCGGAATACCTGGTCATCATAGACCAGTCCTTGATATTTGTTGTCTACTATCACCTTGAAGCCCAGTTCCGTCTTTTGCCACACAAGGAGAGAAACCTCGTCGCCGTGCTCGTATGGAGGGATGTCTTTCGACAGGTATCTGTCCACCTTTGCCGTTGCCATTATGCGGTAGCTCTCCTCATCTATGGTGACATAAATGATGTATGAGGCTCCCCGTTCCATACGCTTCTTCTGCTCACGGAAAGGGCAAAAGAGGTCTTTCATGAGTCCCCAGTTCAGGAATGCCCCATATTCGTTTACCCAAGCCACCTCCAGATAGGCGAAATCGCCGACTTTGGCCAATGGCGATTCCGTGGTGGCCACGAGGCGTTCGTCTTGGTCGAGATACAGGAACACCTCTAATTCGTCGCCCGGCTCGCACCCCTCGGGCACATAACGTGAAGGCAACAGCACCTCGCCCTCGGCACCTCCGTTGAGATACAGGCCGAAGTCAACTTTCCTCACCACCGTCATGCGGTTGTAATCTCCTAATCTTATGTCATTCATCTCGTTTCTGTATTATCTGGGTCAGAATTGTTTGTTTGACCGTCGTCTGCCGCCGCATCGGCAACAAGGAGCCCGTCATTCATTTTTATGGTGCGATCCGTTAGTGAGGCCAATCCCTCGTCGTGGGTCACGATGACAAATGTCTGTCCGTATTTGTCGCGCAGGTCAAAGAAAAGGCGGTGTAGCTCAGCCTTGTTCTTGGTGTCGAGGCTGCCCGATGGCTCGTCTGCCAGTATCACGCCAGGACTGTTGACCAACGCACGCGCCACGGCGACACGCTGCTTCTCGCCACCCGACAGTTCTGCCGGCTTATGGCCTCCGCGTTCCGTGAGCCCCATGAAAGCCAACAGTTCAGCGGCGTGGCGTGCCGCTTCTTTTGGCGGCGTGCCTGCAATGTATGCAGGAATCATTATGTTCTCGATGGCTGTGAACTCGGGCAACAGCTGGTGAAACTGGAACACAAAGCCTATGTGGCGGTTGCGGAAACCGGACAGCTGCCTGCCGTTCATTTTGCCCGTGTCGATGCCATCCACGACCACCGTGCCGCTGTCGGGCTTGTCGAGCGTGCCGATTATTTGCAGCAATGTAGTCTTCCCGGCTCCGCTGGGGCCGACTATGCTCACAATCTCGCCCTTGTCAATGTGCAGGTCTATTCCCTTTAGCACATGCAACGAGCCGAAACTCTTCCTTATTCCTTTTACGTCTATCATGCTTTGCCTTGGGTCATCGTGGGAACTAATTTTTGTTATGCGCGAGCCGTCGCCCTATCCACTCACGCAACACTGCGTAAGCGCTGCGGTCTTCTATCAGATGTGGCGCGGCGTAAGTTGTCATGTTTGCCGCATCTCCGTATTGGTCGGGGAAAATTATCATGAGATTGCTTCCACTGAAGTGTTGCGCAAGCTCCTCCGGTAGATGTTCGAGAGCCGTCTTGTAAGACACTGTGCCCTTTCGCGCAGTGACGACCACAAACAGATTGTCGGGGCTTATGGATTCCGACAGCTTCGGCAACTCGTTCCAATGGTTCATCACGGTGTATTCGGTGCGGATTCCGGGATGCGTGCTCTGGAGATATTCGCTTATCAGAGACATCGTTTCGCGGCGGCCATGGAACTGCATCCGGCACTCGAGATTGGATGCCAGCCGCCCGAGTCGCTCCAGCCAACGGTAGAAACCCGGTTCAAACTCCGCTTTTGATGGCACGGCCACTTGTATGCGCCGCAGTGTGTTAAGCGGCTGCAGGCATCTCACAAGGATTATCTGGCGGCTCAAGCCGTTGTACAGGCTGTGCACCAGGCCATCCATGTATCTATGCGACTTGTCGCCACCGCGCAAGCCAAGGATTATCTCTGAGGCGTTGAACTCCTTGAACGCATGTTTTATGCCGTTGGTAATGTTTGTCGCGATGCGCACTTGCGTCTGCACTCTCACATCGGAGCATGTCGCTATCTTGACAATTTTCTCCATAAGTCGGTGCCCGCGCTCTTGGTTAGCCAACCTTTCTGCGTCATCATAGACCACGTTTATGGCCACAAAGCCGCGGTTCAACTTGTTATTGCGCATCATGACGGCCATCGTCACGAGGTTCTCGGCCGTCGCGGGGTCATTCATCGGCACCATTATCTTCTCATCGTCGCCTTGTGTTTCCTGCGGTATGACGGTGCGCGTCTCAAGCACCAAGAGCTTGGCGGCACGCTCGGTAGTGAACGAGCTGAACACGCACGTGACAAGAATCAGTATGATTGTGCCGTTGAGCACATCGTCGTTGAGCACCCTGTGCCCGTCTGGCATCAGCAGGTTGTAGCCCACAAGCACAGCTGCCAGCGTGGCTCCGGCCTGTGCGTTGCTAAGGCCGTATATCATCTCGCGCTCAATGGCCCTCATGCCGAAAATCTTTTGCGTGGCCAGCGAGGCCACCCACTTGCTAATAAGAGCCACGCCTATCATCACGGCTGCCACTTTCAATGTGTCTAACCCACCGAAAAGCAGCTTCACATTGACCATCATTCCCACTCCGATGAGGAAGTAGGGGATGAACAAAGCGTTGCCAACGAACTCCAGGTGAGTCATCAGCGGAGACACTTTAGGCACATACCGGTTGAGCGCCAAACCGACGATGAAAGCTCCAAGCAACCCCTCCATGCCGATAAGTTCCATCAAAAATGCGCCGAGGAACGTCATTGCGAGCACGAAAATGAATTGTGCCACATTGTCTTCATAACGCCGAAAGAAGTAGCGGGCGATGTAAGGAATGATATATATTATCACAAAGAAAACAACCGCAATCTTGGCAAAGAGCAAAAACCAGTAGCCGCCTGTGATGTTGCCCTTGAACATTCCGCCGACAATGGCCAGCACAAGGAGCGTGAACGTGTCGGTAATGGCCGTGGCACCCACGGCAATCGTCACGCTGCGCTGGCCGGAAAGGCCGTAGCGCAACACCGTTGGGTAGGCTATAAGCGTATGCGACGCATACATGCTCGCCAGCAAGACCGACGTTATTACGTTGTATTGCAGTATGATTCTGTTTATGACAAAGCCCATGGCCATCGGTATAATGAACGCAAGGATGCCGTGGGCAAACGTTCTGGTGCGGTTTTTCCGGAAGTCGCCCATGTTCATCTCCAGCCCGGCAAGGAACATGATGTAAAACAATCCGACATGCCCGAACAGCTCTATTGACCTGTCGCTGGCAAGAATGTTGAATCCGTGGGGGCCTATCGCGACCCCGGCCAGCACCATTCCCACGATGTGCGGAATCCTCAGTTTGCCCATGATGATTGGCGCAAACAGGATGATGCACAGCACAACAAAGAACATCAGTGTCAGTGATGTTATCGGAAAATATTGCGATATGTCAGGCATAAAAGTGTTCAATGCTTTAGACATCTTTCCGGTGTCTACACGTTGCCGGGCACCATAGAAAGCCAATCTCTTTTGCCCGGGCGGTGCTTATCTTGTGCAAAGGTGCAAAAAAAAAATCACAAATGCACCTTAATTCTTCTAAAAGTTGTATTTTTGCAACCTAAACAGACACATTTTTAATGTTGGATATGATGAAAGTAGCTATTGTTGGAGTTAGCGGAGCGGTAGGGCAAGAGTTCCTTCGCGTTCTTGCAGAAAGGGATTTTCCGGTGGACGACTTGCTGCTGTTCGGTTCGTCTCGCAGTGCCGGACGCAGATATACATTCCGCGGGAAAGAATACGAAGTGAAGCTGTTGCAGCACAACGATGACTTCAAGGGCGTTGACGTTGCTTTCGTTTCGGCCGGTGCGGGCACTTCAAGAGAGTTTGCCGCCGACATTACCAGGCATGGGACGGTGATGATTGACAATTCGAGCGCGTTCCGCATGGACGACGACGTGCCTCTTGTGGTGCCGGAATGCAATGCCGAGGACGCTCTTAACCGTCCGCGTGGCATCATTGCCAACCCCAATTGCACTACAATAATGATGGTCGTGGCACTGAAACCTCTCGAAGCACTGAGCCACATACGCCGAATACACATCGCAAGCTACCAGAGCGCAAGTGGCGCGGGAGCCGCCGCAATGGCCGAACTGCAAGGACAATACAAGGAAATCGTGGAGGGAAAGCCCATAACCGTGAGCAAGTTTCCATACCAACTGGCCTATAACGTAATACCGCAAATAGACGTGTTCCAACCCAATGGCTACACAAAGGAAGAAATGAAGATGTTCAATGAGACGCGCAAGATAATGCACAGCGATGTCAGATGCTCGGCTACCTGTGTCAGGGTGTCATCGCTGCGGTCTCATTCTGAATCAGTATGGATTGAGACGGAGCGCCCCATCAGTGAGGAAGAGGCGCGCAAGGCGTTGACTGCCGCACCGGGAGTGACGGTAATGGATGTTCCGGAGGAACTCGTTTATCCCATGCCCATCGACACAGCCGGCAAGGATGACATCTATGTGGGGCGCATACGCAAAGACTTGGCCGATGATAATGGCTTGACGTTTTGGCTCTCAGGCGACCAAATCCGCAAAGGTGCCGCCCTCAATGCCGTGCAGATTGCCGAATACCTCATTAAGGTTGGCGACATAAAATGACGGTAAGCGGTGTGCCAAAGTGGAGGCACGGCAAGTGACTGTGCTGTGCGAAACGGATGCTAACTTTGGAAAATGCAAAACAAAAGCAGTGCGGAGCAATTTCAGTATCGTTGAAATTGCTCCGCACTGCTTTTCTCAAGGCAAATGGAAATCGGCCTGAAATCCTGCCGATAAATCACTTGGCACCGCTTACTGACTCTCCGTCATAAGCCCACTTATAGTAGGTGGCACCATGCACAAAGCCGGCCCCGAAAGCCGTGAGGATTAGATTGTCGCCCTTCTTAAGCTTTTTCTCATTGTCCCAAAGAGCCAACGGAATAGTAGCTGCGCTCGTGTTACCGTAGTGCTCTATGTTGACCATTACGTGATCCATCGACAAGTCGAGCCTCTTGGCCACTGCCTCTATTATGCGCATATTGGCTTGGTGAGGCACTACGAAGTCAATGTTATCCTTGTTAAGTCCGTTGCGTTCGGCCACCAATACGCAGTCATCACTCATGTTCGTCACAGCGTAACGGAACACAGTGCGCCCTTCTTGGTATAGATAGTGCAAACGGTGGTCTACAGTAAACGGTGACGGCGGACACACCGAGCCTCCCGCCTTTATGTGGAGGAACGGAAGCCCCTTGCCATCGGTTCTCATGTAGGAGTCAATTACGCCAAAGCCCTCTTCTGTCGATGCTTCGAGCAACACGGCGGCTGCCCCATCGCCAAACAATGGGCATGTGCTGCGGTCGGTATAGTCAACCACTGCCGACATCTTGTCGGCTCCTACCACGATTATTTTCTTGCAACTGCCACTCTTTATCATCGATGCCGCCACATCGAGTGTGTACAGGAAACCACAGCAGGCAGCCCAAAGGTCGAATGCGAAAGCATTTTTAAGCCCCAACTTGCCAACCACAATGGATGCCGTTGACGGAAACTGGTAGTCGGCTGTCGATGTGGCGACTATGAGCGCGTCTATCGTGTCTGGGTCAACACCGGTCTTGTGGATGAGCTGGCTTGTCGCCTTGCGTGCCATGTACGATGTGCCAAGCCCCTCATCAGCAAGGATTCGGCGCTCCTTTATCCCAACACGCGTCATAATCCACTCGTCGTTGGTGTCAACTATCCTCGACAATTCCTCGTTGTTAAGGACATAATCGGGAACGTAACCGCCTATTCCGGTGATTACCGCGCTTATCTTTTCCATTACTCCGACTCTTCTTCCATTACGATGGCCAGCTTGCCCCTATAATATCCGCACGTGGGACAAACGGTGTGATAAACGTGGTAAGCTCCGCAATTGGGACATACAGCAAGCGTGGGTGCCACGGCCTTGTCATGGGTTCTTCTCTTGCGTGTACGCGTCTTTGATTGTCTTCTTTTAGGATGTGCCATTTTTCTTTAATATTTAATTATTGTATTAATTTCTCCAATATACCCCATCGCGAATCAACGGCATCTTGTGCGGCATCTTCGTCAATGTCAACGGAGTGCCGACTGAGCTTCTCCATCATTGTGCCGTTGCATTCGCCCTCCGGGTGGACATGCTTAATCGACAGGTTGAGAGCAATAAGCTCATATACAAACCATGTCACGTCTATGACGCCCTCGTCAGCATCTACCGTAACGATGTCGCCATCGTCCGAGTCCACCTCGCCCAACCGGGCTGTCAAGATGCCCTCTGTCTCGATAGGTTGGCGCATGTCGTCAAGGCAACGGTCACACTGCACCACCACGAATCCTGTGGCATTGAAAGCAAGCTCAAAGCAACCGTCCGGCTTTTTGTGAACTACAAGTTTTACTTCCGTATCGCCGCCATGTATGTCTGAGGCATCTATTGCCGCGAAAAAAGATTCGCCAACGCGCCAATCGAAAGTGACGTCTTGCACGCCAATAGCTTTCAAGTCTATCTTGAATGTATCCAAACCGCTCATCAGCCGCTACCGTTTGTTCCGCTGACACGCCCCTATGAATCGCCCTCGGCATGGTGCCGATGCGTTAGGGCACAATCATTCGGGCTGCAAAGTTACGAATTATTTTTCATTTAATACAAACATATTGTGATTTTTTGCTTCCCAAACCGACAGACTGTTGGCACTGCGGAGTTTGCGTTTCGGCCTCGATGTTGGGGAACGTGTTGCCGGTGCCTCCGCTATGGGCGCGCGGATGGTGGCCATGCGCAGGCTGTCGGCGTCATTTGCGCATTTCTATTCGGAACACGGTGCCCTTGCCAATCTCCGAGCTCTTAACGTAAATCCGTCCTTTATGATACTCTTCAACTATGCGCTTGGCCAGTGAGAGCCCCAGGCCCCAGCCGCGTTTTTTTGTTGTGAAACCGGGAGTGAACACGTTTTTTACGTCTTTTTTCTTGATACCCTTGCCCGTGTCGCTGACCTCCACCACCGCACGGCTTTGCTCATCGGCAAGCGTAATGGTTATTGTTCCGCAACCCTCCATGGCGTCAACGGCATTCTTGCACAGGTTTTCGATGACCCATTCAAACAGCGAGGCACTCATCTTGACCATCACTTCGTGGTCTGTGAAGTTGCGCACTATCTTTACTTTCGATGATGTGCGGCGTTCCATGTAATCCGCCACATGGCCGAGCACGTCGTTCATGCTGCATGACACCGGTTCCGGCAGCGACCCAATCTTGGAAAAGCGGTCGGCGATGAGTTCCAGTCGCTTCACGTCGTTTTCCAGTTCCGGTATCAGTTCGTCGCTCGGATAGTTCTCTTTCAATATTTCCACCCACGCCATGAGACTCGATATGGGCGTGCCCAGCTGGTGTGCGGTTTCTTTCGACAGGCCTACCCACACCTTGTTCTGCTCGGCGCGCTTTGATGACAGCAGGGCAAAGATGGCTACCGCGACGAAGACGAGCATCACGCCAAGCTGTACGTAGGGATATGACGAGAGCCGTTTCAGCAAGGTGGACTCATCGTAGCACACGAGCTGGTAGTCGTTGCGTTCTTCCGAATCGCCATACTCCACACGTATGTATTTGCCGCTGCTGTAAAGCTGGCGTCCGAGTCTGGCCACATATTCCATCGAATCGGCCTCATTGTCGGCGTTTATCTTCACGTTGCGGAAGTCGGTGACGTTGCCGCCGGAGTCCATCACTATCACCGGTATCGTGTTGTTGCCGCGTATTACGCTGAGCACGAGCGTTACGTCCGTTTCGCCGTCAGCCTTGCTCAGCGCGTGCAGGGCCTGCGCCCACACCTCCATGTTCTTGCTCTCCTCGGTGGAAAGGTCTTCAACAAGTATGTGCGACACAGACAATGAGACCACAGCTATTACCACAGCCATGGCCACGAGCACAATCCTTACCTGCCTAATACGGTCTGTCCACTGCATGACGACGCTCTCTATGTCACAAGAATCGACGCGCCCAACCTCTTCCTCCGCCACAATCGAGAGTCTGAACTGTGGGTACGCACATGTTATATTAACGCGAAATCCTCTGACTTATTGCAGGCGGTTCTGTCGTTTTCTGTCGTTCCTCCCCACTGTCTGTGGGTTTGCCGGATTCCGGCAACAAGTCAGACTGCTTTATGGCAAAACAATAATAAAGAATAAGGGAGGTAAAATTATTCTCATCTTACCTCCCTGTTGGTTTCCAATCAGTTACTACCAATACCGTTCGATACTGTCTTAATACTCATCCTAGTTGAAGTATGTGTTCCTTCGTGGCTATCAATAGCATGTATGATTTCGGGAACAGTTGTTTCGTCATGAAAAGCGATGTAACGCTATCAACACCGTTCCCTCATCACGTTAATTATCACTCAAAAATAGGTTTTTCAAAGAACTTAATTTGTAAAAGCAAAAGTACAAAGAAAAAAGATTACTGCAAAGTTTTCCCTCTGAGAATTTGCGTCTTTAACAAATAGATAGTATCTTTGCATCAACAGATTCCGCCACGCTT
>CAZKMT010000054.1:0-13623 GCA_964554115.1 uncultured Prevotella sp. | reverse complement strand
AGAGAGACACAACCTTCACTAAGCATCGACGAACTTAAACGATACGACAAGATAAAGGCGCAAATGGACGGAGAAAAATCACACAAACGACCGGTTGGTTTCAAATAGAAATCAAGCGGGAAAGAGCATCCACACCGATTTCCAATGGCAATTGACAGGCAGCCTGTAACACGACAGACATTCACAACCTGTTTCCGACGCAAAATTTTGCCGTTAAAATGGCATGTTGTATCTTTGCACAAAAGGCGCAGCGCACAAACCGAAAAGCAATATACAATACACAATGGATATGGACAAGCAAGAACTGATGAGAAGAGCCATAACACTGGCCGAAGAAAGCGTGAGAGACGGCGGCGGGCCTTTTGGGGCGGTGATTGCCCGCAACGGTGAGATAGTGGCCGAGGCGGCCAACAGTGTCGTGCCCGACCGCGACCCGACCGCACACGCCGAGGTGAACGCGATAAGGAAAGCCGCACACAAGATGGGCACTTACGACCTCAGCGGTTGCGAGATATACACATCGTGCGAGCCATGCCCCATGTGCCTTGGAGCCATATACTGGGCCCGCATAGACAAGATATACTATGCCAACGACAGGAAAGACGCGGCGTCGATAGGCTTCGACGATGACTTCATCTACAAGGAAATATCCCTGCCACCCGCAAACCGCCACAAGCCATCGGAGATTATGTCGGCAGACGAGGCCAAACGCGCCTTCGGGCTGTGGGAAGCCAAGGAGGACAAGACGGAATACTAAGCGGCACAGCCCGCAAACCGCCATGCACCATGCCCCGAAGCACTGGCGCAGGCGATGTCCGCCACGGGCAAAGAAAATCGGCCGGAAAAGTGCGCAATACCCGCATTTACTTAAAAAAACGCTCTGTTTGCGCACACAGATTGTTGATTTATATCAAGAACACAGGCAAAATATGAATTTTGCAGCCCAAAATTGTTGACGGGACAGGCAAAAGACCGTACCTTTGCATTGTCAAAAGGTTAATAGATTGTTTTAGGTTATAATAATATTTATAGTTTTAGGTTTTTAGTTATTGGTAGAAAGAAAGTTTCAAGTGTGATAACAGAGGCAGCTGTGAAGCTCCCTTAACTTTCAAAAAGGTTAGTATTAGTATTAGTTATGATTCCCTGCCTGCCATTTTTATAATGGCAGCGGGATTCTGGCTAATCGGCCAGAACAAACGAAATCGATGGATTTTTAGTTTAACATAGGCTTGTATGCCGTTGCCCGTTGATGGGTGGCGGCATTTTTCATGTCTTTTCTATCAGCACTGTGGCATAGGCGCTGATGCCTTCCTCGCGCCCCGTGTAGCCAAGGCGTTCCGTGGTGGTGGCCTTGATGGAAATGTCATCGGTGCCAATGCCCATCACCGCCGCCATGCACTGCCGCATAGCTTGTATGTGGGGGCTCATCTTTGGCCGTTCGGCGCATATCGTGGCATCCACATTGCCCACGACATAGCCTTTCGCGGCTATCAGGTCACACGTCTTGCGGAGCAGCACCTTGCTGTCTATGCCCTCCGTTTCGGCCGCCGTGTCGGGAAAGTGGTATCCGATGTCGCGCATATTGGCCGCGCCGAGCAGGGCGTCGCACACGGCGTGTATAAGCACATCGGCATCGCTGTGCCCCAGCAGCCCGCAACTGTGGTCTATCTTTATGCCGCCAATCCATAGCGGGCGACCCTCCACCAAGCGGTGGACGTCAAAGCCGAATCCTACCCTTATCTTCATAGCTCATTCAATTATGGCGCGCCTGTCTGCGCTGGCGCGCCGAGACCGTCATCTTCTGCCGAACAAATCCTTTATGCCATCCATGTCGAACGCCAGCGAGAAGCGCAGTGTCTGGTCAAGCGGGTTGCTTTGGGCCGTGGATATCACGTAACCGACATCAAGAGAGAACACGCTCATGCGGAAGCCGCCACCCACGGTGAAATACTTCCTGTTGCCCTTGTTCTCACTCTCATGGTGGTAACCGAGACGCAATGAGAACTGGTCATTGTAGACATACTCCGCGCCAAGACTCCACTGTATTTCCTGCAGTTCCTCCTTGAAACCGCCCGGAGCGTCGGTGAAGCTCCTGAAAATGCCGGCTATGGAACTCACATCGCTGTATTCTTCTATCACGCGATTCTGGTAGTCAGTGGCACTCTCGCCATCGTTCTGCACCGGCACGGTGGGCACAAGCAACTTGTTGGCGTCGACCGCAAACGTAATGCGGTTGTACATATCGATGGGAACGAGGAACGACATGCCCAGACGTAGGTTGGCCGGCAGGAACTGGCTGCGGTCGTCGCCATAATAGGTTATCTTGCTGCCCACATTGCTTATGTTCACACCGAGGCCGAAGAGACACTCGCGGCTGCCCATCATGAAATACTTGTTGTAATACATGGCTATGTCGGCCGCGAAAGCCGATGCCGGCGACGAGTCTTCCGAGTAGTCGTAGCGCAGGTCGGAATATATCCAGCGTATTGCGGCGGCTAATGACAAGTGCTCGCTGAGCATCAGCGAGTATGCCACGTCTATCGACATCTCGTAAGGATTGACGGTCATGGCGTCGTCGCCGCTGGAGGTCATCACCTCTCCAAGCGAGAAGTAGCGCAATGACGCCGACACCGCGCTGTAGTCGCCGATGCGGTAATACCCCGCCACATAAGCCAAGTCAATGTCGTTGACGAGTTGGCGCAACCACGGAGTGTAGTTGATGGCCACGCCGGCACGGCTTATGCAGAAAGGATATTTTGCCGGATTCCAATATTGCGAATTCACGTCAGGCTCGGTGGCCGCACCCACATCGCCCATGCCCGCCGCCCGCGCGTCGGGAGCTATGGTCTGCGACACAACGGCATAATCGACGGGATTGAACTCGCTCTTCGAGTCTTGCGCATACCCGGCGACAGTCACCGACATGCCCAACAGCGCGGCATATAATCTCAGTTTGTGCTTCATTGATGAACTTTATGGTTGCTATTAAACTGTAAACGCTAAAGATAAAACGCCCCACCCCGCCTATTTATTGCTTATGATTATCAATTTCTTGGCTTTCGAGGTATAGTCACTGCCCTCACAGCTTGCCCTGACGCGGTAGATATATACTCCCGTACCGAGGCGCCGCCCGCCGTCGATGGTCAGATCCCAGTCGATGGTGATGACGTTTTCCGTGGCCACATCACTCTCCGAATAGCTCCAAAGGTGTCGCCCGGCCATGTCGAAGAGGTCGATTACGATGTCAAGCTGCGAGCCCACACGGTCGTGCACGATGCGGAAAGAGGTCGACGTGGTGGCGGGGTTCTCTGTGCAGTTCACGTCGATGATGCTCGGCTCGAGGCCTTTTGCCACCGTGAAAGCCAGCTCTACGGTCGACGAGTTGTTGAGTATGTCCCACGCCCTGAACAGCAGGGTGTGCGCCCCGTCATCCAGTTCCGGTATGCTGTAGCCCACCGTGCCGCTCGTGTAGCTGCCGAAATCGAAAGAGAAATAATTGTTGAGCACGTATGTCTTCGACATCTCGCCGTCGATTATGAGTTCCAAATCATGGCCGATGCCACTGCCTGACGAGTTGATGCCGTCCTCGTCGGTTATCTCGGCGTAGAAATACGGCGTGGCGTTCACCACTCCGCCGTTAACGAACGACGAAGAATTGAGGTAGCAATAGATGGACGGCCCCACGGAGTCCGTGCCCAACTCCGACGAGCCGTTGAGCACGATGTTTTCGTTGGAGCCTGCGGCAGTGAGCGAATTGTCGTCGCTGACGGCATACAGGTTGATAAGGCCGGTGTTGTCGCTGTAGCTGATGTCTTTCGGAACGGCAAACGTAAACGTAAACTCGCCCGAAGATATATTGTCGGAGCCCTTGAACACCACGCTCGAACGGTCGGTATAGACAAAAGCCGTGCTGCTCGAGCCGTCGTTATTCTTGCAGACCACCTCTTCCGCGGCATCGCTCACCGTGGCGGTAAGCGTGCCGTTGAACGAGGATGCCGTGGCTCCGCCATCGAGTATGCGCCCCTTGACCACCACCACCGAGCCCGCCCCGAGCCTTATGATGGAATCGCCGTCGGCCGCCACGCCGTTGATGCTGTCCACGATGGCGTCAAGCGTGGGGATAGCCAGCTTCATGGCCGGGTCGCCCAGCAGCGTGTACTGCAACTTGTTCACCGTGCGGTCGCTGCCGCTCTGCGCCGTCACGAGATACACCTTGGCTCGCCTCACGGCCTCGCCCACGGGCACTGCGCCCGCAGTGTCGTTGAGGAGCTCACGCATGAAAGCCAGGTTCATGTTCTCGTTGTAGTTCGAATATACCGTGCGAGTGGTGCCGTAGAACGCCACCGCGCCGCCGTTGGCGTTGAGTATGGCCGTCTCGCCGATGTTGTCTTCCTCGCCGTCGAACGGCAAGATGTCGCAGGCAGCCGTCACCCACAGAGGCAGATTGCTTGTCACATTGTCCGCGAAGTCGCTCAGCACCACCACCTGCTCGTGCGACAGGCAGTATTCCACGCCATGGCCGTTGTAATTCATCACGAGCGCGCCGTCGGTCATGTATTGCTTCACCAGCTCCGACACGTCGGGATAAGTGTTGCCGGTGGCCGTCGTCTCGCGCGTGTAAGCGTCCCACATTATCTTCTTCACGTTGTATTCGGGGTGGTCGGCGATAATCATCTCAGCCACCTCGTCGGCCGTTGCCATGTGTATGTTGGCGTTGCCGTCGTCGCCCATCACCACGATGGTGTTCTGCCAGGAACCGGCACTGGAGTTGTTCGCATACGCCACTATCTTGTCGACCACGGCCTCTGCCTCCGACGCCGTGCGCACGGGGAGACGCCCAACGGCCACATCGGGCTTGCCAAGGCAGCTGCCCCGCTCTCCGCCCGTCTGTATTACCTCCTCATCGTCGAGGAGGCAGTAGAAGTCGTCAGACACGTAGCAGTATATGTCGTTGAACGAGTTCTCGCTTTCGTAGCAGAGCAGGAAGTCGTCGGGCGAATAACTGCGCCATCCGGAGGTGAGCATCCGGTTGTCCCACGCCCCGTCGCCGAACAGAACCAAATACTTCGGCATCTCGTCTTCGGTTTCAGCGCGGTCATAAAGCATCTTCATATAGCGGCGATAAGCGGTGGCGTCGGGCGTGCCGCTGGAGAACTCGTTGAAAAGCTCGTCGGCAGGCACTATCGTCACAGTCATTCCGTCGAGCTCCTCATGGAGCGCAGCCAGCCTCTCGGCCTGCTCGAGGAGCGTCTGCGACGTGGGGATTATTATCACCATGTCGGCCTGTACGTCCGCGTGGTGATCCTGGTTTGTGATTCGGTACACATATTCCGGGGCGGAAAAGGCGTCCGACGAGAGAGAGGGAGCGGCCTTCGGGGTGTTGCAATGCAAGGCGATGTAATCGAGGCGCATGGTGCCTCCAGAGGTCTGCGTGATGGAAACCGTGTTGGAAGACGAGAGATTGTAGACGGTGAACACCCCGGATGCAGACAGGGCCGCGTCGTATGTGCCCGGAGAGCTTACAGACAGCGTGCCCACCACACTGTCATTCACGCTCACCGTGGCCGACGAGGCGGCGTTGGCCGTCAGCACTACGCGCACCGTGCCGTCTGCCGACGTGCCCGGCGAGGCGAGCGTATAACCGCGGGCCGAGCCTATGGTGAATGTCTGCGAGTCGTACAGGTTGCGCCCGCCGGCAAACCAGGCATAGTCGTCCACCTCGTATAGTGCATTGTAATCTTCGCCGGCAGGATAGAAGCTGTCCACAAACGTGGCACTGTCCACAGTGGCGGCAGCCTCATCACTCTCGGTGAGAAAGTAGTAACCGTAGTCTGAGTAGGGGTTGCGCTCACGGCTGCCATCATCGTTCCAGCTCACTGGACCGCGAGCATAGAACAGCCGACGTCCTCCCACGGTACATGTGGGCACCTCCTGCAGGTCGTCGGTGGAAGCCAGATAGTCGCCCGTCAGCGTTTCGGGCTGCAGCTCGCCTCCATAGCCATAGACCTTCACGCGGTCGGCAGAAGAAAAGCCGGCCTCACTCACCAGCGCGTCGGTTATCTGGTATATGCCGCTTGAGGGCACACGTATCTTGACCCACGTGCCGCTGCGCAACACGGAATGGTCGGCATAGCGCGACGAGGCTTCTGTGGCGCGGGTGGCGGCGGCGCGACGGGCCGATGTGGCGGCGGCGCGAGCGGTCACGGCGAGCTTGAAACTGACCAATTTGCAGTATTTTCCGTCACGGTAGACAAGCGGGACAAACGTCACGTCGAGCGTGGCTACCTTGCGCTCGATGCCTATGGCCTGCTCTATCACGGGCATCGGCGGCAGCGTATCGGTGGTTATGGCCTTGTAACGGCGTATGTCGGCCTCGGTCATCTCCATGAATTCGGGGTATTCGATGGCCACGGCATACACAGAATCTGCATAATCCGCAGGCAGCGGCAGCGAGTGGGCGAAGCGCGGCAAGAGCGTGTCTATCTTTACCTCTTCAGCTGTCAGGTTGAAGAAGCCTTGCGCCATGGCCGGCCCGGAGCACAAAGCCACAATGGCAAACAGGAGTAAACAGATTCTATTCATCTAATCATTTGCAATTGAACTCCAGCACCTTGCGCCCCTCAATGTAGCCTTCCATGTGGTCATCGACAGCCACCGGCAATGGCGCGGAGGCGGCGCCGGTATATATTAAGTCGCCCGTCTTCAGCGTATAGTATCGGCTTATGAAAGCCACGAGGGCATCGATGGAATATGGCATGTCGCCGGTAAAGCCGCCCTGCACCTCGCGACCGTTGACATCGAGACGAAAATGTAGCGACTGCACGCCGCCGAACTCCGCCTTGTCTACCCACTCGCCTATCACGGCCGAGCCATCGAAGCCCTTTGCCAACTCCCACGGCAAGCCGCCGTCACGCAGCCGCCGAAGAACATCGCGCGCGGTGAAGCCCACCCCCACGGTCAACGCATCGTAGTAGCGATGGGCAAACCGCTCCGGTATGCTCTTGCCCAGCCGGCATATCCTCACCACTATCTCAGCCCCGCAGTCCACCAATGAGCACCAGTCCGGCACAAAAAAAGGCTTGTGGTCTTTCAGCAGAGCAGAGTCGGCCTTGGTGTATATCACCGGCTCCATTCTTTTATATAACGCTTCTTCTGCCTCTTTATTGTAGCAGTCGTAATCGTTTCCCACTGCAAAAATCTTCATGTCACTGTCTTTCCGTCGCTATCTTGAATCCTATGCAAACCTTTCCCCGCCATTTGAACCCGCAAACGGCGCATACCGCGGCACAACACGGGGCCGGCAAAGAAAAACGGGCAACGGGATTTGATGCCAATCCTCGTTGCCCGCACAATATAGCTATGCGTTGAGCCTATACCAATCACTCGGCGCGCAGCGTGAAACGCTTGAACGCCACCACAGTCAGATCCTTGTCGGCAGACTTCAGGTAATCGGCCACGCTGAGCTTGCTGTCCTGAATGAACTCCTGGTTGAGCAGGCAAGAGTCCTTGTAGAACTTTGCCATGCGCCCCTTGGCGATGTTCTGCACCATCTGTTCAGGCAGGTTGGCGGCTTTCTCCTCGGCCGTGGTCTTCTTCAGCTGGCGTATCTCCTCGGCCTGTGCCTCGGTGATATAGCCTTTCTGGATGCCCTCGGCCAGGTGCTCCTCGTTCTCGGCGATGTAAAGGTTGAAGCCCGCTTTCTTAAGGGCGGCCTCAACGGCTTTCTGCACCTGCTCCTCCTTGGTCTTCTCAATGGCCACTTTCATCTCCGTAACCCTCACGTCATCGGGCACGCTGGCCTCATCGAGAGCCACGGGGTTCATTGCAGCCACCTGCATGGCTATGGCATGGGCTTGCTCCTCGGCAGGCTTGTTGGTCTGCACCATGGTGCAAAGGGTGTGCCTGCCCATGTGGTCGTAAGCCGAGATGTTGGCGCCCTCAAGGTAGTTGTAGCCGTCGAGCTCCATCTTCTCGCCCGTGATGCCCGAACGAGCCACCACGGCGTCCTGCACCTTAGTGCCATCGGCCAGCGACAGTTCTTTCACCTCGTCGAGGGTCTTGGCCTTGGCGGCCATGGCGGCATCGAGGATGTCCTGAGTCAACTTTACGTAATCGGCGCCATTGGCCACGAAGTCGGTCTCGCACTTCAGCGCGATCATGGCGGCGAAGTCTTCGTCTACCTTTACGAGCACGCAGCCGTTGGAGGTCTCGCGGTCGCTGCGCTTGGCGGCGATGGCCTGACCCTTCTCACGGATTATCTCCATCGCCTTGCTGAAGTCGCCATCGGATTCCGCCAGGGCTTTCTTGCAATCAGACAGACCGGCACCGGTCATCTTGCGGAGTTTCTTTATGTCTTCTACTGAAACAGCCATGTTTGTCTTGTTGTTATGAGTTGTTTGTTACTGATTAATTGGTGAAATTGCCATCCATGCGAGCCGCACGGCATGGCAAACACACGTTGGCTTATGCTTCGGCAGGAGCTTCCTCGGCTGCGGGAGCGTCGGCAACAGCAGCCTGCTCCGCTGCGTGAGCGGCCTCGCCCTTGGCCTCGGCGGGAGCGTCTTTGCGAGCCTTGCGGGCACGCCTGGGCCTCTCCTCGCCGCCTTCGGCCTGTGCCTGTGCGGCGGCTTCGTCTGCCTTTTCAATCTTGCGCTCCTCCAGACCCTCGGCTATCGCCGCGCAACAAGCGTTGAGGACAACCTCCACACTGTCCTTGGCGTCGTCGTTGGCCGGTATCACGAAGTCGATGTTCCTGGGGTTCGAGTTGGTGTCGACGATGCCATACACCGGTATGCCAAGGCGGTTGGCCTCCTTGACGGCGTTGGCCTCTTTCATCACGTCAACCACGAAGACTGCCGACGGGAGGCGTGTCAGGTCGGCAATGGAGCCGAGGTTCTTCTCCAGCTTGGCGCGCTGACGGCTTATTTGCAGCAGCTCGCGCTTTGAAAGGTTGGCATACGTACCGTCAGCCATCAGCTTGTCGATGTTTGCCATCTTCTTGACAGCCTTGCGGATAGTCGGGAAGTTGGTGAGCATTCCGCCCGGCCAACGCTCCACCACGTAAGGCATGTTGACGGCGGCAGCCTTCTCGGCAACCACGTCCTTTATCTGTTTTTTAGTAGCTACGAACAGTATTTTCTTGCCGGAGCGTGCAATATGCTTCAGCGAGTCGGCGGCTTCGTCAATCTTTGCCACCGTCTTATACAGGTCAATGATGTGTATTCCGTTGCGCTCGGTGTAAATGTAAGGAGCCATTGCGGGATTCCACTTGCGGCGCAGGTGACCGAAATGGCATCCGGCCTGCAGCAACATGTCAAAATTTGTTCTTGGCATTGTCTTGTAATGTTTTTTTGTTAGTTTACGTTCTTTTTTATTCTGTTGTTAGAATCAGCCTGCGGGTAATTGCGCGGGAGGCGTCTGCGTCCGGCGGGCGGCATCCGCCGCCACCACTTTCGGCGCGCGCCGACCATTCGCCCCACCCAAGTCCCACGGGTTTAGATGCTAAACTGTGTCCGGCTTTCCTCGCTCTCACCTCCCCGTCCGCGCCAAACACAGACACCGGGAGGATGCCCGCCGGCGCACTTCCGGCTGCGGAAGCGCGACAGCACAGGCAGCGAAAGGAATTAACGCTTGCTGAACTGGAAGCGGCGACGAGCCTTCGGACGACCCGGCTTCTTGCGCTCCACAACGCGGGAGTCGCACGTGAGGAAGCCATGATCCTTCAGATTCTTCTTGTCCTCGGCGTTAATCTTCACCAAAGCGCGGGCTATGCCCAAGCGCATGGCCTGGCTCTGGCCTGTGAATCCGCCGCCATCGAGGTTCGCCTTTATGTCGTATTTGCCCTCCACCTCAAGCAATGCGAGAGGCTGTTTCACAACATACTGGAGTATGGCAGATGGGAAATATTCCGTAATGTCTCTCTTGTTGATAGTGATTTTGCCCGTGCCCTCGCAGACATACACACGTGCCACGGCACTCTTGCGGCGTCCTATTGCATTAACTACTTCCATTATTCTGTCGGTTATTTATACTGGTTAATATCTATCGTCCTCGGCTTCTGTGCCTGGTGGTTATGCTCCGGCCCCTCATATATATAGAGGTTGCCCAGCAGGCTGCGACCCAGCCGCCCCTTCGGAAGCATTCCTTTCACGGCGTGGCGCAGTATCTTGTCAACGCCGTCTTTCTTCTTGCGAAGCTCTGCGGGCGAGGTGAAGCGCTGTCCACCGGGATAGCCGGTGTAGCGGACGTAGACCTTGTCTGTCTCTTTCTTGCCGGTGAACACGGCCTTTTCTGCATTGACGATAATCACGTTGTCTCCACAGTCAACGTGAGGCGTGAAGTTGGGCTTGTACTTTCCCCTGATCAGCTTTGCCACCTTAGAGCACAGACGACCCACAACTTGGTCGGTTGCGTCTACAACCACCCACTCCTTGTTGACCGTCTCCCTGTTGGCGGAAATAGTCTTGTAACTTAAAGTGTTCATTTCAAATTTTGATTTTACTACTAAAAAACTTTTGTTGAAAGAGCCCCGCAGCCATGCCACGGAACTTTGGACGGCGATTCACTAACCACCATGCCCGGCCAAAGACACAGCTATTAACACTCCGCCCGGGGAGCTCTAAGTGTACTCCCAAAAATAATCGGTGTGCAAAGGTAGCATTTTTCCGCATACCATCATGCGGCATCGTCCGCCTCGCCCGATTGTTTTATGCTTATTTAACACAAGAAAGACGCCTTTGCGAAACATGGATGCGCGCAATCGCCCTCAAAGGGTTGGCGGACATCGCGAAAGAACAGCTTGCACGACGGGAAACCGAAGCCACGCGATGGCCTCCGCATGGCAGTAAAGAATGTTTACAAACAACGGGGCACAGGGCGGCAGCTACCGACCTACATTGCAAAACGACCCGTTTCGGGTTGCGAAACGGCCTGTTTCGCCCTCCCAAACAGGTCGTTTCACAGCCTGAAACGGCATATTTTGAGAACCGATTGAAATACAGACGCTTGCGACACGCTACAAGACATGGCGGCAAAGCGGCGCGCATTGCGAAATATCCTTACAAATGAGCGGGCTTCACACGCTCACTTGCGCCCGAAGTCGGCCGGCACCTCGCCCCACTTTTTTGTCTCCCACTTGATGATGGGCGTGGAATACGTGTGCGTGGCCAGCCATCGCTCGGCGCGGGCGATTATCTCGAAAAGCTTTTCCGTCCTCGGCGTGCGCTCCAGTTTGGTCTTGCAGTGTTTATTGTTCACCCACAATATGGCATTGTAGCTGTCGGAATAAATCGCCTTCTTTATGCCATCGCGCTCCATCATGGCCAAGGCGTGTACGATGGCGAGAAACTCACCGATGTTGTTTGTGCCGTATAGCGGGCCGTAACTGAACACCTGCTCGCCCGTGGCGAGGTCTATGCCACGATATTCCATAGGCCCGGGGTTGCCACTGCACGCCGCGTCCACGGCCCAGGCATCGGCCCTCACCTCCATCGGCAAGGGCAACACCGTGTCATTCCTGTAATCCGGCGGGTTATGCATGTACATCATCACCTACTGTAAAAGTTTCCAACTCTGCCCGACAGCCGCGCCGGAACCGCCCACGCCCCGGCATCACATCCGCTCGGGCACCTCGATGCCCAGCAAGGCCATGCCGTTCTTGATGGTCTTGGCCACGTTGCGGGCCAGCACGAGGCGCAATCGCTTCGTGGCGGCGTCAGGCTCTTTGAGTATGGTGTAGTCGTGATAATACTGGTTGAATTCCTTCGTAAGCTCGTAGCAGTAGTTGGCAATGCCGCTCGGACTGTAGTCCTTGCCCGCCTGCTCTACGGCCGCGCCAAACTCGTCGAGCTTCTGAATCAGCTCTATCTCCTTTCCGTTTGGACAGGCAGCCCCGGCGTCGAGCTTCCCGCCTGCCGGCGTGCCCTCAGCCTCGGCCTTGCGCAATATGCTGCGTATGCGGGCGTGGGTGTATTGGATGAACGGCCCGGTGTTGCCGTTGAAGTCTATCGACTCTTCGGGATTGAAGAGCATGTTCTTGCGCGCGTCCACCTTCAAGATGAAATACTTCAGGGCACCCAGACCGACGATGCGGGCTATCTCGTCGCGCTCTCCGTCGGTCATGTCGGCAAACTTGCCAAGCTCCTCGCTGGTGCGGCGGGCACGTGCGACCATCTCCGCTATCAAGTCGTCGGCATCCACCACGGTGCCCTCGCGGCTCTTCATCTTCCCGTTGGGCAACTCCACCATTCCGTAAGAAAAGTGTACCAAGTCCTTGCCCCACTTGAAGCCGAGGCGGTCGAGCAATATGGAGAGAACCTGGAAATGGTAGTTCTGCTCGTTGCCGACCACATAAATCATCTTGTCTATCGGATAGTCTACGAAGCGCATCTCAGCCGTGCCGATGTCTTGCGTCATGTAGACCGACGTGCCATCGGAGCGCAGTAGCAGTTTTTTGTCGAGTCCGTCGGCAGTGAGGTCGGCCCATACGCTGCCGTCCTCATGGCGTTCGAAGAGCCCTTTTTCCAGCCCCTCCTCTACCTTTGCCTTGCCCTTGAGATAGGTGTCCGACTCGTAATATATCTTGTCGAAAGCCACGCCCAGCGCCTTGTAGGTCTCGTCGAAACCGGCATAGACCCACTCATTCATCATGCGCCACAGCGAGCGCACCTCTTCGTCGCCGCGTTCCCAGCGCACGAGCATGTCGTGTGCCTCTCTCATCAGCGGCGCGTCGTCCTTGGCTTTCTTCTCCGCCTCGTCGGCATCCATGCCGCTGGCCGCGTATTTGGCGGCGAGCTCTTTCACCTCTTCGCGGTAGTGCTTGTCGAAAGCCACATAGCAGTCGCCCACCAGATGGTCGCCTTTCTTGCCGCTTGTGGCCGGCGTTTCGCCGTTGCCCCACTTCTGCCACGCCAGCATCGACTTGCAGATGTGTATGCCGCGGTCGTTCACTATGTTTGTCTTCACCACCCTGTTGCCGTTGGCTTCCATTATCCGGGCCAAGCTCCAGCCCAGCAGGTTGTTGCGCACATGCCCGAGATGCAACGGCTTGTTGGTGTTGGGCGAAGAGTATTCGACCATCACCAGCGGCGCGTCCTCGCCGGCTTGGCGCTCTCCATAGGCAGTGTCGGCGTCTATGTCGTTGAGCAGTTCCACCCACGCCGCCGGAGCCACCACGAGGTTCAGGAATCCTTTCACCACATTGTATGACGCCACGGCCTGACAGTTTTCCACGAGGTAACGTCCCAAGTCATCGGCCGTTTCCTCCGGCTTCTTCCTCGACACTTTCAACAGTGGAAACACCACGAGCGTAAGGTTTCCCTCAAAGTCGCGTTTCGTCTTTTGCAACTGCGCCATGTCCATGGGCACTTCCTGCCCATAGAGGCTCTTGATGCCATCAATGACAGCACGGGCTATCGTAGATTCAATGTTCATTGTATGTTCAGTTTATACATAATTCTCAATCAGCGATGCAAAATTACGGAAAATCCGTGGAAGAACCTCCGAATTTCGGCAGTTTAATGAAATAGGAACTGAATGGGCAGCCAGCGAGAAAAACACAAGACCGTGTTTGATGGTAGGAAACCGCTTTGCCTGTTACGCCGTCAATGGTTGCGTCCGAGTGCC
>CAZKMT010000053.1:0-14031 GCA_964554115.1 uncultured Prevotella sp. | reverse complement strand
ATGAAATGGCGTGCCCGCCTGTTCGTGGGACTGAAGGTGTTTTGAGGAAACGGGGAGGATATAGAGCTTATGTAGCTTAATTTGTTGTAAGCATCTCTTTTATTCTTATGAACATCCGCAATCAACCCCAAAGCCCTCTGACTGCAAACAGATACGCAAAGCCGTTAACATTATTATGTTGAAAATGCCAGTGAGAGGTACACATATTCTGCATAATTTGGCCATTGATAACAATAATCTCATTAATACTAAATGCTGTATTGAGAATCTTTGTATTTTAAGAATGCAAAATTGCATCTCCAAGGCTGTGTGCGAGTAACAAGGGCGTGTGCGGTTGTTGCGCCAAACCTGTAAAATTAATTTAAATCAGATTTTTTGATATTTAGGTCAATTCTTGTGTCTGAGATTGCGCAGTCGACCATGTATGTCGAATGAGCGACGGTCGGCAAGGTAGAGGGTAAGCATGAGTGAAAGCATAGAAGCGGAAAATGTTATTACGGTAATCATCATCTGATATTTTATGGCTATGCCTGGCGCGGAGCCACCCAGTATTTGTCCAATCATGGTTCCTGGCAGCGACACTATGCCCAGCACTGCCATGTTGGCGATGCATGGTGCGAACGATTTCTCAACGGCATGGCGGGCAAATGGCCTTACTGCTTCAGCGTGAGTGGCTCCATTGCCGAGCAGATAGTAGTAAAGCTGCTGTTCGCGCAGCATTTCATCGTAATATGTGTTCAATGCTATTACGTTCACGCTAAGCATATTTCCCATCAGAATGCCCATTATAGGCACGAAATAACGCGCATCGAAAGGATGTTGCAAGCGTAGCACAAACCAAAGGAAATACATACCGACGACAGTGGCTGTGACCAGCAGAGCCACAAATAGGGGCATGGCTATGATACGGATGCGCAACCCGGTACGCCTGGTGGCAGTAAATGTGGCCACAAGCACCATAAGCAACACCCATACAGAGTTTATCAGCGGACTGTTCCACTCAAAGAGGTAGCGCAGATATAGGCCGATGAGGAACAATTGCACAACCATGCGCAGTGCGGCTACGAGAGTGGAACGTATCAAATGCACTCCAAGCAGATGGAAGAAGTAGATGGGGATGGCGAGTAGCAATAGGCCAATGGCCATGCTCAGGTATGATATGTCTGTTGTTTCCATGTCTGTTATTTATGATTTGAAGGCAAATGCCAATTCTATTAGTTTTGGTATGCTGAAAGGCGGAGTATCGTGGCCAACGACTTATGACATATGACCACGCCGACTCTCCGTGTATTGGGTTATGTCTATCTGTTTGTCGCAACCCTCCACGAAAATCTCATCGTGGCTTGCGGCCACAATAGAACATCCTCTGGAGGCCATGCGGTGCAGATAATCGAGCACGAGAGTGGTGGAACGGGCATCAAGAGCCGAGGTAGGTTCGTCGACGAGGAGTATAGACTTGCCGAGGAGGCCACTTAGTGACAGCATTACACGCTGGCGCTCGCCACCGCTCAACTCGTTGGTTTTCTTGTCGTAAAGCTCCGCCGCCAGCTCTAAAAGTTCCCATTCAGCCAATAGGCGTTCCTTTGAAAAGGTGATGGCGCGGTTGGCTTTCAGTCCAAAGGGTAGGCGTACCATGTCACGAACCCATTCAAATGGCAAAGACAATTCCTGTGGTATGTATGATATGTATTTGCGAAACTCTTCTGCCGACGACGGCGTGAGCAACTCGCCATCAACGCTGATGTGCCCCTCATCAAGCGGGCGGAATCCTTGCAGCGCACGCAGCATGGTACTTTTGCCGCTTCCGGAGCAGCCGGTGAGACATACAGTCTGACCTGTGTCCACTGTGAACGACAGGCCGGAAAAGAGGTTCAGTCCTCCAATGGTTATCGATGCGTTTTTTACTTCGAGCATGTGGCAGTGGCGTTATTTTTTGCCAAGCAATGCCTTGTGGTCGCTTTGCCGCAGGATGGCATGGCTCAATTTGGGTAAAAAGGTTGTGTGGACAGGCATTAGGCGGAATGATTCGCCGTTGCCCAAACACAGGTTAATCTCTGCAAAGTTAATTAAAATAAGTAACTCGGCAAAATCAAGGGCCCTTTTTAAGGCTTTTTCGCCGCCTGTTTGGCTTTTGTTGCACGGGAAAGGCAAGTGTGATTGGCAAGGGATGGGGTAGGGTCAATCCAAGTTTGTATAATTCGGTATTTCCTCAAGGAAGAAATATTTGTCGTTGCCGCAGTCCATCTTGCAACAATAGTGTTGAATGCCGTTGCTGACTATAAGGTAATCTACGTGTAAAAGGAAATTGTAGGCTGTTATTTGATTAAACACTTTTTGAGTGATTTGTATCGTTGGTGCCTTGAATTCCATAATCATGCGTGGGTGCAGCGCGCTGTCGTAAAGCACGCTGTCGCATCGCAGTCTCTTGGTGCCCACTTTCAACGTTACTTCATTGGCCATATATGCACGTGGATAGCCTTTGTGGTCAGTAAGAAAACGTACAAAATGCTGGCGCACCCACTCTTCGGGCGTCAGTGCCACAAATTTGTGTCGGAGCACGTCGAACACGTATTCTCCTCCATTTACAGTGCGCACCCTGAGGTCGCAGGGGGGTAGGTTCAGTCTATACATTACAGATATATTAAGTACTGGCGCAAAAAACCGAGTTCTTTTTCGTTTAACAGATAATTTGCGTTACCTTTGCAAAGGATTGCTGCACAATTGAGGTTTGGGAAGTTGTATTCCTCTCCGTTTTGCTACATTATCCTTGCCACAAGATGGCAGAGATGCGCATGGCACTCCTCCTTGTGTCTTCGCCGTTGGGCTATTGGGCTATCTCATGACAATCATCAGAATGCAAAATTAACAAATAGTGTACAAAAAACAATGGCAGAAACTAAAAACGTTACTTACGCTGCTATCATGCGCGATTTGCGAGCACGCAAGTTCGCACCCGTTTATTACCTCATGGGCGACGAATCTTACTATATCGATAAGATAACAGACTATATAGCGGAGAACGTATTGCGTCCGGAGGAACGTGACTTCAACCTTACTGTGTTGTATGTATCCGATGTTTCGGCAGCCCAAATAACCGATGCGGCAAAGCGATATCCCATGATGTCTGACTATCAGGTGGTTATAGTAAAAGAAGCCCAGAACCTGCGGAATACGGAGGCTCTTGAATATTATCTTCAAAAACCGTTGAAATCTACCATCCTCGTCATGTGCCATAAAAATGGAACGATAGACAAGCGCAAGAAATTGGCGGGCATCGTGGAACGGGTGGGGGTGCTCTTTGAAAGCAAGAAAATGCGTGAACGCGATCTTCCACAGTTCATAGAAGCTTATTTGAAAGAACACGGAGCTGAAATAGACTTGAAGTCGGAGCAGTTGATTGCCGATTCGATAGGTGCAGACTTGAACCGGTTAGTGGGTGAACTGGACAAGCTCCTCATTGCATTGCCCGAAGGAAACCGCCGCATCACGCCGCTCATCGTGGAACAGCAGATTGGAGTCAGTAAGGATTTCAACGCTTTCGAACTGCGTGATGCCATAGTAAACAGGAACGTTTTTAAGGCAAATCAGATTATGAAATATTTTGACAAAAATCCAAAGGCAGGCAGTATCTACAGCTTTCTCCCGATGATTTTCAATTTTTTCCAAAACTTAATGGTTGCCTATTACTGTCCACAAAAAGGTAATAATGATGCGCTGGCCAAATGGCTTGATTTGCGTTCAAATTGGGCTGCCAATGACTACATAACCGGAATGAGAAATTATCAAGGAGTGAAAGTGCTACAAATAATTTCCAAAATAAGGGAAATTGATGCCAAAAGCAAGGGACTTGACAACCCAAACACCCCCTCAGGAGAACTCTTGAAAGAACTTATCTTCTTCATTTTGCACTGAAAATAGGACTTTTTCTGCCCATTTTATCCTAAAAGCAGTAATTCAGTCGAATGCTTTTTTGAACGTCAAACTTCGGGAAAACAGCACTTTATGCATCACTGACCCTCTCCATAATTCGTTTATTTGAAAAAATTCAACCTCCGTTTCAGAATTCTTCAAAAATGCGAAAAATTCGTTTTGCTTCCTTGTCGAAATTTATCGTTCACGTAGTTTAACGTATTGATGTCGCGGTTTTGGATTTGCAAATCTAAATCAATAACACGTTATTACACATTCGGTTTTTACATAAATAAAACCAAAGGCCGGCATTTGCAACTTTTGTAGCGGGCATTAAAAACAAGAAATTGACATTTTCAAAATGTCAATGTATAAATATTCCAATGCCCCGATGTTAATATAATTCATTAAAAACCAATATTTTATATACTTTTATTTATCTTTGAAACCGTCTTGTGTACTGAAAAAGCCTCTTGTCTTCAAGAAAAATATTTAATATATTGCATATAATGATAAGTATTTGACTTATAGTCAATCGATAAACACGATATGCTGAATTAATATGCGGGGATATTTGGATTGTTTGTGTTTACATTTTAAAATCAAAAGCGGCTGCAGGTGATTTTTCGGTCTTTGTATTTTTAAATTCAAAACAATAAAAATGAAATATCAAAGGCTGAATATTATCAACATCTGTTGCACAGCTCATTTTTTTGTTTTACCTTTGTAAACGAAACAAGTAACAGTGGCTTATGCCCTAAAATTGTCTGTATCGAGGATATGAAAGATAGAATAAGGCAAATTATGGAGGCCAAACACATGACCCAGCAGGTGTTCGCCCAGTTTATAGATATGTCGCCGGCATCGCTGAGTAGCATATTCAATGGACGCACGAAACCTACCCTTAATATTGTTGAAGCCATAAAAAGGAAAATCCCAGACATAAGTACTGACTGGTTGCTTTTCGGCAATGGTGACATGTATGAGGCTTCGGATGGAAACACCCCTACTCCGGAGAGAGGCATACATGCCACGCACATTGAGCAAACGCTCGATTTTGATGACGACATCTCCTCTTCCATGGAATCGCCGGAGACTGTTTTCCGTGACAGTTCATTGGCTAATCAAGATGTGAGGCAGGTAAGCGGTAGACTAAGAAATACGCGGTCAGGAGTTGTTCGTGAAGAGGTAAAATATCTTGACAAACCGCAACGTAAAGTCATCGAGATACGTGTGTATTATGATGACCTTACTTATGAAAGTTTCGTTCCGGCCAAGAAGTGATTTTCAAAGGAGTGAACTTAATGAGCAAATAATGACAATCCATTGATGTCATTCAAATTTTATGGATATTCGCAAGCCACAATAAGTTTTCGATAATATTATCTTTGCGTGCCTGCCATGTTGCGGAAATCCGCAGTTTTTGTAAAAATATTTCCCCAGTGATTGCCACATTGGCATTGTGGTTTGGAACGGATTGCAAGTGCCTGGTTTCCATGTGGTTTGCAGAATGTGCCGTTTGAGGCTGTGAAATGCCCCGTTTTGAATGGCGAAACAGGCCGTTTCGCCATTCAAAACGGCATGTTTTGCAAGGCGAATCGGTTACTGTCGCAATTCCTGTCCACCGGGTGTAAACATTTTTTTGTTGCCATGCGCCATACGGATGATGTCCATTGGCATCTGACATATTCTTTTGCGGATAGCCTTCATGGGCGGTTTCCCGATTCTGAGGTCAGAGCCTTGCATGTGTCAAGCAGCAGATTCTTCGCCCAACGGATGATGACCAGCGAGCAGACAAGTGCGACGAGCGTGTCAATCCAGGTGACATTCCAAATCATGGCGCATACCAATCCGAATATGGCGCCGAGACTTGTCAGTGCATCCGCCAGCACGTGCAGGTAGGCGGAATGCCTGTTGTAATCTTTGTTCTCGCGCTTGTCGTGCAATACAAAGGCGCAAATGATGTTCACCACCATGCCAATCGCAGCTACCGCCATTGCCTCGACGTAACGGATTTCCACGGCAGGGGTGAAAAATCGTTCCACCGCTTCCACGATGATGAATAGCGCAAAGACCAGTAGCAATACTCCGCTTGTGTATGCTGACAGCGAAAGCACCTTGTCTTTGTCCACGTTTTCCGCCTGTTTCCTTTCAAGACGGCGTACCAACACATACGCTCCCCAGCTCAAGCCGATAGCCAGCACGTGTGAACCCATGTGGATGCCGTCGGCAAGCAATGCCATCGACTTGGAGAACAGGCCGAAGATGATTTCCAGCACCATTGTTGCCGCCGAAAAAAGGGTGACAAACGCTGTTCTTTTCTCACTTTTGTACTTGTCCGACCTTACATTTTCATGCTTGTGTTCCATATCTTTTTATTGTTTAATCCGAGTGCAAAGTTATGGAACTTCGGGGGGCAAGCCGTTGCACAAAACATCCTAACGTTGGTACATTTCATTCATCGATGTTCGGAAACCAAGCGGAGTCATGCCTGTATGCCGTTTGAAGAAGCGCGAGAAATAGGACAATTCATCGAATCCCAACTTGTAGGCTATCTCTGAAACGCCATATTCCGTCTGTATAAGCATCCGCTTCACCTCCAGTATTACCCTTTCGTTTATCATTTCCAAGGCCGACTTTCCCAAATGTCTCCTTGCTAGGACATTCAGATAGTTGGGGCTTATTCCGAGTTGTTCCGCATAGTTATTGACTTGCCGCTCTTTCGTGAACTCCTCATCAATCAAGTCCTTGTATTTGCGGAGAATGTCCGGTGTCGCAGATGTCTTGAGCGCAGGGATGCTTATCCGTTCCAATTCGAGCAGCAAGGTGTTTATTTCCGATTGTACAATGGCGTTGGAAAAGGGCAGGTTGCCGACAGATTCCGTCTGCAACTGTTTGAAAAGTATCCCAATCCGTTCGGCTTCGGCTTGGCAGAGGTCTTTGTAAACGGCGATGTCATTTTGGTGTCCGGTGAGGAACGGCATCATGAAGTCCTCGGTAAATTGCAGTGCCGAATATTTCATGTGCACCCCGCCATGCAGGAAATGCACCTGTTCAGGTTTGATGAAGAACAGTCTGTCGGGTCTTACGTCATATTCCTCGAAGTCGATGACATGCGTGCCGCTTCCTTCGTGCATCCAATAGACGGCGTAGAAGAAATGCCGATGCGAGAACGACACTTCCACATTCCGGTCATTTACGGCCTCAAACTCAACCTTGAAGTCTTGTACTTTGGTGAGAGAATGCCCAATCTGTAAGCTTTCCAGCTTGCTCATATATTTTTATGCAAAGATACATTGAGAATCTCTTTTTCTTACCTAACGCCATCACCTTTTTTCCATCTAATTTTGTACTTTTGCGTCCGTAGGGTTATCCAAACAAGCAAAGCGATGCAGACCACACGGCAATTGGAACGGTTGCCAACCCAATATCCGGCGACAAGGTAGTTTTTCTTATTCTATTGATTTCAAAGAGGCATATCTATTACGCGAGTCCGGGATAGATTTCCCACAATCACTTCGGATAACTCATGCCCCGCGTGTTCTTGCCCAAAATGCATACAAAATTCTTTGATTGAGCATGTGCATTGTAACTAAAAAATATTAACTTTGCACTAATAAAGTCCGATGGGTGACTGTCGATTGCCATGGAATATATATTGGCGGAGTGCGTTCTCACTCTTGCCTTAAGTTACACATATGAAGAAATACATTCTTGACCTTACGGTAAAAACCGTAGAGCGAATAAATTGCCGCCATGTGCTGATACGACTCACACATGAAAGCACTTTGCCCGACATGATGCCGGGACAGTTTGTGGAGGTTCGTGTGGACAGCTCTCCAACCACGTTCTTGCGCCGTCCGATTTCAATTAATTATGTAGACCGCGCTGCAAACGAGCTGTGGTTGCTCGTAGCCACTGTCGGCAATGGCACGCGCGCTCTTGCCTCCCTGAGGGCGGGGCAACACCTCAATTGCGTGTTGCCATTGGGCAATGGTTTCACGATGCCCGCTTCTTCAGGTGAACGCTTCCTGCTTGTAGGGGGCGGTGTCGGCGTAGCCCCGCTGCTTTTCATGGGCGCAGAGATGTCCCGCTGCGGTTTTGAGCCTACGTTCCTTTTGGGAGCACGTACGGCTTCCGACGTGCTTGAGTCCAGTCTTTTCAATACGTATGGGCGCGTGTACATTACCACGGAAGATGGCTCTTGTGGCGAACGCGGCTTTGTCACCGACCATTCCATTTTGGAGCGTGAACGTTTCGACCGCATACTTACTTGTGGCCCCAAACCTATGATGATGGCCGTTGCCCGCTATGCAGCCATGAAAGATATTGAATGTGAAGCCTCATTGGAAAACATGATGGCGTGTGGTCTTGGAGCATGTCTCTGCTGTGTGGAGAAGACTGTCGAAGGCAATGTGTGTGTGTGCAAGGAAGGCCCTGTGTTTAATGTAAAACGACTGTTATGGCAGATTTGAGAGTAAGCATTAAAAGCATGAGCCTGAAGAACCCCGTCATGACGGCTTCAGGCACGTTTGGCTACGGCCTTGAGTTTGTGGACTTCGTGCCGCTCGACGGTTTGGGCGGCATCGTGGTAAAGGGCACCACGCTCCGTCCACGCGAGGGCAACGATTACCCGCGCATGGCCGAGACACCATCCGGCATGCTCAATTGTGTGGGACTTCAGAACAAGGGAGTAGACTATTTTTGCGATTGCATCTACCCCCAGATAAAAGACATCGACACCAACGTGATAGTCAATGTGAGTGGCTCATCGCCCGATGATTATGCCGACTGTGCCGCTCGCATAGCCTCACTCGACTGCATACCGGCTATCGAGGTCAACATATCATGCCCAAATGTGAAAGATGGAGGCATGGCTTTCGGCGTAACGTGCGCCGGAGCAGCTTCGGTGGTCAGGGCTGTGCGTCGCAGTTATCCTAAAACACTCATAGTGAAACTCTCGCCCAATGTCACCGACATATCTGAGATTGCCCGCGCCTGCGAGGCAGAGGGTGCGGACAGCGTGTCGCTCATCAACACATTGATGGGCATGGCCATCGACATAGAGCGTCGACGCCCGTTACTGAGCATTGCGACAGGAGGGCTTAGCGGGCCGGCAGTGAAGCCTGTGGCACTGCGTATGGTATGGCAAGTGGCACGGGCAGTGAAGATACCTGTGATAGGCATAGGCGGCATTATGACCGCTCGAGATGCGATAGAGTTCATTATGGCGGGCGCAACGGCTGTTGAGATTGGCACTGCCAATTTTATAGACCCCACAGTGACCGTCAAGGTGCGCAACGGAATCAACGATTGGCTCGATGCACATGGCTGCAAGTCGGTGCATGACATAATAGGCGCACTTGAGACCTGACACTCAGCTTTATATAAGATTTATTTTTTTCATGCTGTGGCATAGCTTTTGTGCCGCAGAAAATTATGGTACGCATTGTATTTATGCTCCGAAACGCCTTGTTTTGCATCGAAACCAGGTGTTTCGGAATGTAAATTTTACACAATTTTCATTACAAATACATCCGTGTTTTTCCGTGTTTGTGTAGGTAATCGGAGCTTGATGCCATACCATAATAACCAATTTGTGTGGACATATTATGATTATGGAATCGTTGTACTTTGTTTTCTGACATTGTACATAAAAAAATGCCATCCGTTGGTAATGATTCGATACTTTTGTATATATTTGTGGTGTCCAATAATTTTACTAAAACTAATTTTTCAAATGAATTTAAAAATTACTTCTTTATTTTTAGGCCTATTGCTTGTGGGCAGCGGCCTGAGTGTAAGTGCCCAGCAATTGGCGTTTCCAGGAGCGCAGGGCTGGGGACGGTATGCCACGGGAGGACGCACAGGAGAAGTCTATCACGTGACCAACCTCAACGACAGCGGAACGGGGTCGCTTCGCGATGCCATAAGCCAGCCAAACCGCATTATCATATTTGATGTGTCGGGAGTTATCAACATCAGCAGCCGCTTGGTTTTTTCCAACAACCTTTATGTGGCAGGGCAGACGGCACCGGGCGAGGGGATAACGGTCTATGGCAACGGTGTCTCATTTTCGGGAGCAAGTAACATCATCGTGCGCCACATGCGTTTCCGCATGGGAAAGAATGGTGATTCAGGCAAAGATTGTGCAGGTATAGCCAATGGAGCTACCATGATTTTTGATCACTGTTCTTTCTCATGGGGCTTGGACGAGGTGTTTTCCATCAACCCCGATGGCAAGGGAACCACACCGAGAGACATAACCATATCCAATTGCATCATGGGACAGGGACTTCTGTCGCATTCGGCGGGCGGTCTCATGCAGTCAGACTCCATCACACTCTACCGCAATTTGTACTGCGACAATTCTACCCGGAACAACAAGGTTAAAGGAATCCAGCAGTATGTCAACAACATCGTTTACAACTGGAAGAATGGTTGCTACCTCATGGGAGGCGATTCCCAAGGCTCATCGTATGTGAACGTTACAAATAATTTGTTCATTAACGGCCCGTCGGGCAGTAGTAATGCCATTACCAGCGGCAATTCCGATTTTCATATCTATGCCATCGACAACTGGCAAGACCGCAACTGCAACGGTGTGCTTGACCCCTACGAGATACCGCGCGATGAGTACACGGGTGGTCCAACATTCATGGAAGAGCCATTTGCCTATCCGGAGCTTGACGTGTGGGAAGCTTTAGAGCTGGCCGACAGTCTTTTGCCTGATGTAGGCGCTACCCTGCCGTATCGCGACATGGTTGACTTTTATATGGTTCACGAGGTGAAATCGTTTGGAACTGAGGGTACCCTCATCTCCACCGAAGAGCAGTTGCCTTTCGGAGTGCCATCGTCATGGACACTCGCAGAGTTTGAGAAACCCGTTGACAGCGATGGCGACGGCATGCCCGATGAGTGGGAAGTGGCCAATGGCACGGATCCATCTGTGGATGATGCCATGACAATCGCCGCCAACGGATACGCCAACATAGAGAATTATATCAACAGTCTCAGCAAGGACAATCGTCAGTTGTTCCTCCGCACTCCCGTTCTCTTGTCGGCAACGGCATCCACCGACTCAACCATCACGCTTGGATGGTCTGACTATACGGAAGACGAAGACGGTTTCATAATTGAAAAACTGGTTGGAGAAGAGTGGGTAGAGACAGGCCGCGCTGAGGCAGACACGGAGTCTTATACCGTTGGCGGACTTGAGGCCGGCACCATTTACTCATTCCGTATCAAAGCATATAAGGGCGAAAATTATTCCGATTATGCCGAACTGGAGACAAAGACAAAGCCGGAGCCGGTTGAAATGGTTGACTGCGAGACCTTCGTCGGCGATGAGAATAATTGGCTCATCGCTCCGGAGAATGACACTGTCATTACCTTGACCGAAACTGTGAGCAAAGAAGCCATAGTGGTGCGCACCGATGCCGATGTGCTAATCACCGGTGATGGTTCGATAGAGGGCGAAGGTTCAATGAACAAGACGCGCAGCGGAAAACTCACCATCGAGACCGAGAACGGATATACAGGGCAGACCGTGTTGCACGATGGAACGTTCTCTTTCAACTCACTCAAGGATGGCGGCGAGCGCAGTGCTATCGGCGCTTCGTATGAATACTCCCAAAACTGGGTTTGGGACGGTGGTACGTGGAACTATACAGGCCCCTCCACAAGCACCAATCGTAATGCCATACTTTACCAAGACACTGAGTTCAATATAGAGAACAGTGTAACGGTAGAGATGTCCGGAACAATCGAAGGAGATGGCAATCTCATCATCAGTGGCAATGGAACGTTGGAACCGGCATCGCCTGAGTTCTTCATGTATGAGGGGAACACGATCCTCAAGGATGGCGGCACACTCAACCTCACATATCTCAAACAACTGACCAGTTCCAATGTGTATCTCGACAACGGTGAGGATGACCATGCGCTGGTGCTTGCCGGTGGAAATTTCACTGTGGAGAATGGCGGCGGTTTAGGACTGAGTTATTGCTTCCCGATAGAAGTTGAGGACGAAACTTATTCCACATTCTATGTCAACAAAAACTGTTCGTTGAAGAACGATGTTACGGGAACGGGCACAATAGAGTTACGCATACCCTATGTCCGCGAATATATTTCAGGCGACTGGACGAAATTCTATGGTACGCTCGTTGCCAACGGTGTGGGGAGCGATGGTAACCAGTTGTTGTTTAACAGTGGTTTCAATGGTATGCCTTACACAAAGATTTACCTCAAGGGAGACACTCGCATGATTTCCTGGGCCACCAACGATGAGCAGTATATCGGAGGTCTCAGTGGCGACAGCGGTACGAGGCTCGGTTCATCATCAAAGCAGACCACAAGTGCCCAAATGATATGGCATGTGGGAGGAGCCAATTCCGATGAAACTTTCAATGGCATCATAGACAACAAGACTGACTGCGAAAGGGTGGAAGCCCACACATCCATAGTAAAGGAAGGTTCCGGCATTTGGCGTCTTACCGGCAACAATGATTACAACGGAACGACTGTTGTCAACGGAGGGTCGCTAATCGTGAACGGCAGTAACAGTGGCACCGGAGCATATACGGTGAATGCCGATGCCACTCTTGGCGGCGAGGGAACAGTGGCCGGTGCCGTGACGCTTAACAGTGGTGCTGTAATACAGGCTGGCGATACAGTGGTGAGCTACGGCAGCGGCCTCACACTGAGACAGACATTAGTGGTGGATAGCGGAGCCATTGTCAATGTATTGGCAAACCAATCCACGTCTAATACCCTTTATGTCACGGGTGCTGTGACGCTCAAAGATGGCGCCATATTGCAGGTTAACGGTGGAGTCATAGATGATGCCCCATACTCTGATACAGAATACCGCGTGTTCTATTCTTCCAATTTGACCATAAATGGAACGTTTGCGGAAATTCAGCCCTCCATCCCTGGTGAAGGACAGGAGTGGGATATGTCGTCCCTTTACACCGAAGGAATCCTTAAGGTCATAGGTGGCGAGGCTAACCCCAACCCGGACTCATCCGGTGCAGATGCGGAGGAATACCGGAAATGGGACTTCACATCATGGAGTGAGACTACCCTGACTAACCTTGAGGCCGAGGCCTGTGAATATGTGTCTGAGCCGTGGCCTTCGGCAGGTACTGAGACTGGCTGGCGTCGTTACGAAAAAGATGGTGGTGCCACCGATGAAAATCCGCTACGCGATCCGAATACTGTCTATTGGTATGGTAGCCTTATTAATTCGCCAATGGAGCTTGAGGCCAATGGTGAGGTGATAGCCGAGACCGAAGGCTTGCTCTTTAACAATGTTACCAGTCTCAACAATACGGTGGCCGTGGCCATTGATTATCCTTCCACGAGTATCGGCACATACGCAGGCGGCTCTTACTTGTGGCTCAACGGCAGTAACTTGCAGATTACAATCCCTGACGTATTGCCGGGACAAAAAATATTGATGGAAATCGAATCTCACCGCACGGGAGACTCTCGCGGAGTTACGCTTAGCGTCAATGGAGAGGAAATAGGCAGTGGTTTGCCTGATGCGAAAACCTCTTATGAATGGACAGTGCCACTTGACTTAGGCTTGTCGCCTGTTGATGTACTAGTGACCTCAACATCCGGATGCCATATTTATTTTATTGAGGTTGGCAACTCTGAACTCATAAGCACGGGCATTACCAATATTTCTACCGACACAGGTGTGCTTAACAGCAATGTTTATACCATCAGTGGTATAATGGTACGCAAAGCTGGCGAGACTCTCAATGGGCTTCCAAAGGGAATCTATACTGTCGGTGGGAAAAAGATTGTGGTGAAATAACCATTTTCTGACATTCATTTTGCAGGGCGACATCAGGCGTGAGCGGATGTCGCCCTGTTACATATTGTTGGCATAGTTCCAAATTCGGTTTGAGAACATTTCGCACTTATGATGCGTGACATTTGTGGCATATTGTTTCTTTGAAAAAACTCCATTGATGTGAATTTTATCAATGTTGCAGATGTCTCCTTATATCGAACTCATGTTGGCTAAATGACAGGGGAAATATTTATCATAATTCCCATTATCTGAAATTTAGCCTCTGTCATCCGCTTATATGTATCTTTGCACTA
>CAZKMT010000052.1:0-14823 GCA_964554115.1 uncultured Prevotella sp. | reverse complement strand
TTTGCGTCTTTAACAAATAGATAGTATCTTTGCATCAACAGATTCCGCCACGCTTTCCACAAAACAGCGTACCAGGGCGGAACTTTTATTTTTGGTAGGTTTATGGAATAAACAAGACAACCAATAGATTATCCGCAGCAAATGACAACGACAACTTTCATTGGCATTGTCACGATTATCATTTGGGTGGCTGCGTATATATTCGGTATAATTGTCGGGGCGTGTGCCATGTAAAAAGCCTTTCACCATTATTGGCTTCAATTGCACAAGACTTTCCGCAGACCGAACAAGAGATATTGGGATGCAATGTTGGATAAGAAATAAAAAGGAAACATGGCACTGATAAAATGTAAAGGATTTTCTTCGATGATACGCCAACGCTTCTACAATCGGCAGGCTCTTATTCGGAAGTCGAACAATTCGGATACGCAGATGAAATTCAACAGCCTGCTGCGAGAATATTTCGACAAGAAACTGCACTATCTCTCGGACTCCCCTCCGTCCAGTACCGTGTCGACAGATTTGCATGTCGGCCAATTATTTCGGGAATCTGCCCAAGAAAAACGGCCGGCTATACGGCCGGCAATCATATCCGGCAATATATTGTTCAACTGGTTCAGAGTACTTTTGCGGATGAGAACACCATTGCCCAAATCGCCATGGACTTCGGATTCGATTATCCGCAGCATCTGAGCCGCATGTTCAAAAAACAGACTGGAATTACCCCGACAGAATATTGTGCGAATGTCAGGAAAAGGTAACCATGCGTTTCTGTCCGGAGACAGGGAGCGGAATTTTTCATATACCCCGTGAGAGCGCAGGCTCTACATCCAAATCCAGACAGACCGTTCCTTCGAGGGGCCGAGTAACTATGAACGGTCCCTTGTGTAATTACAGACTGCGTATGATTTAAAGTCTCATTTTGCGAGTTTTAAGAAACTGTTTTGAATTTATCGTGCGATGATTTGGGATGAGTTTTTGAGGCAGTTTTGCTTTCGTGATGAGGAAGATAGCGGGCTATCTGACGAAGCACGGGAGCAAAAATGGCAAAAAAATCGCCCAAACCACGCACGAAAACTGAAACACAAAGCCAAGGGAAAAACTTTTTGTAGAAATTCAAAACAGTTTCTAAATGAAGGTGCATTCCAGAAATTATTGTATTTTTGTGCTTATTTATGCTGTATGCAATATAAATCACTAATTTATGAAAAGTATAATAAACAAGTCGCTGAGATTGCTGCTTCTGGCATGTATGCTCCTTGTAGCCCTATCGTGTCAGAGTCAGAATAAGGAAAGCCGGTATAGTGCCACCACTCAGAAATTGGTAGATCTGGTGGAGCAGGACAGCCGTATCAGGTCCCTCCTTTCGGAAGCCATCGAAAAAGGCAAAAAGATCAATCCCGATCCCGCCACTAACCCGGCACAGTCGCTGGAGGAGTATTACGATTTCATAGACTACTCGCAAACCGCCATGCCCTGGGATGTCATCTTCTGTCCCGGACAGCCCAGCATCTTCGGACGGATGTATCAGGCCCTGTGTTACTGCTATTTCATCAATTGTATGCCACTGGAGTCGTTGGAGAATGAGACGCTTTTCACCAATTCAGTGCAATATGTAGAGCCTTACCGCAGTTGGCTGGTGGATTATTGCAAGTCGTGGGGGAATTTCCTCTCCTCACCCGAATCCTGGAACAAGGAGTATGAGGAACTGATGATGCAGCAAGAGGAGCTCGGCATGACCAAGGGATGGTATGAAGACCCTTCGAACTGGCATTCGTTCAACGATTTCTTCAGCCGTCGCCTTGCATCCGCAGATCAACGCCCTATCGCCTCCCCGGAGGATAATTCCATCGTGGCGTCACCGGCCGATTGCATCCCGCAGGGCGTTTGGAAGATTGACGACGAGTCGTACATCATCACGGATGAGAAGATCGCGGTAAAGTCCCGCGTGTTCAATTCCGTACGCAACCTTATCGGCCCGGACAGCCCATATTGCGACGCTTTCGCCGGAGGCACGTTCTATCACGCATTTCTCAATGCCAACGATTACCACCGCTATCACTTTCCGTTATCGGGGGTCATCCGCGAGCTTCGCATCATCCCGGGGGATGATGCTTTGGGAGGAAAGATTACCTGGGAACCTGAATTGCGACAATATGTAGTGGATTGCTCCGTTCCCGGATGGCAAAGCATCGAAACTCGCGGGCTGGCCATTCTTGAAACCGACTCGCACGGGTTGGTAGCCGTAATGCCCATCGGTATGTCTCAGGTGGCTTCCGTCAATTTCTCGGAAGGGCTGCAGGTAGGCAAGCGGGTAGAGAAAGGGGATGAACTGGGATATTTCCTGTTCGGCGGATCGGATTTCGTACTGGTATTCCAAAAGGATGCGGATTTCCATCTGACATCTCCGAAAGATGAAAGCGGTGCATGGCAGCACATCCTAGTGGGAGAGAAGCTGGGCAAACTGAAACAGGTCAAATGAGTGAGGGAAGTGTGAGCGTTTCACTCCGAAAATCCGCACTTTAGACAAACTAACCACACCATTAAACGCCATAAAACACCAGCGCGACAAACAAATTATCTTTGTTTATCGCGCTGATATTTAATTGCTTAACCAGTTCGAAAGCTATTAATACTCATCCTCGTTGAAAAGGAAGTCTTCCTTTGTGGGGTAATCGGGCCAGATGTCCTCGATGCTCTCATACACATCGCCCTCGTCTTCTATTTCCTGCAGGTTTTCCAGCACTTCGAGGGGAGCTCCTGAACGGGTGGCGTAGTCAATCAACTCGTCTTTTGTTGCGGGCCATGGTGCGTCTTCAAGTTTCGATGCTAATTCCAGTGTCCAATACATAACGTTATGTTAATAAGTTTATTAGTTTAGAATCAGCCGCAAAAGTAGTAATTTTATTCTTATTTGCAAGAGTTATCCCATATTTTTTCTCTCACGCCGTCAATAAAGTTTAATTTTCTGGCAAGCACGAAAAGATAGTCTGACAGTCGGTTGAGATATTCCAGCACCTCGGGGTCCAGCCGCGTGCTTTCGGCGAGGAAGAACACGCGCCGCTCCGCCCTCCTGCACACGGTGCGGCACACGTGCGCGATGGCGGCTTCGTGCGACCCTCCGGGCAATATGAAGTGTTTCTGTTGCGGTATGCCTGCCGTTATCTTGTCTATGGCCTTTTCGAGTATGCCCACCTCGGCGTGGTCGAGCGTGTAGGATGGCGCGAGCGGTGTCTTTGTCTTGTCTGTGGCGAGGTAGGAGCACAGGGTGAAGAGGTTGCGTTGCGTGCGCACCACGAGGTCTTTGTCTTCGCCGTCTTTCATGAACGATACAAGAAGCCCGAGCTGCGCGCTCAGTTCGTCAACGGTGCCATAGGCTTCTATGCGGGAGTTAGTCTTCTTTACCCTTACTCCACCGATGATGCTGGTCGTGCCGTCATCTCCGGTCCGGGTGTAAACTTTGTTCACTTTCATGGTGGTAACATTTTAGAAATTCACTATATAATTATGTTTGTGGCGTTTCGTGTCAAAAAACACTATGCCGCAGTAGTATAGGTCGAAAGTGACGCTCGTGCGGTTGTCGGCCAGTATGTTGCGCCACAAAGCTCGCGCGTGCCGGTCGCTGCGTATGCCTTCGATGACGAATGCTGAGGCTTCCGTGGCGCGTTCTGCGGCCACGGCGTAGTGGGCTGCCATGGCTGCCGACGGCGAGAAGCGTGCCATGTCCACTTGCGGCAGCTTGCCGATGGCTGTGGCGGCGGCCCGGCTGTCGGCCTCTGTGCCCACGGCTGTCACCTGTGCGCGGTTGCAACCCGCGGTCACGTAGGCGGCTGCAACCTTCGCGTTGATTCCAAAGTCGGCCACGAAGCGCGGCTGCAAGTAGTTGGCCAGTCTGAGGTATAGCCGCAGCAGTTTCCTCGTGCCCGCCGTTCCCCCTCCAAACTGTTGCTCCAGTCGCTCATAGGCGTAATAGGGGTTGCGCTCGTTGACCACATCTCGTATGAAACTGTAGGCCCATGGCGACTGCACTCCGAATCCCTGACAGTGCCGCCATCGCCATATCCACACCGCAAACCGCTGTAAGTCGTGTATGTCGGCCATGTTGTTAGGTTTGTTCAATCTTGTCGTCTCATTTGCAAATATACGAAAAGTTTTTCTTTTTCCGCTTCAATATTCTTTTTTTTGACTGAAACAAGAGCGTTGTCGGGTTGCGAAACGGTTTGTTTTGCAACCCGAAATGGCTATTCAGTCCCGATGCTCCGTTTGTCCGTAAAAATTGTTCACAGTCGCCTGCCATGTGCCTCCTGTCGGCTTTGTTGCCGTTCTCACCTTAAATAAATGTATGTTTCTTTTGCGCTCTCCGTTGGCCAGCCGCATGTATTGCGTGAAATTGGCCTGCGCTTCAGGACGTGTCGTTGGCCTCTCGTTTCCATGCGATGGCTGTCTGTCGGATTTGTGCATGGGGTGGGGTGTTGTTCCGTTGCCGCTACTCATTTGTAGGTATGCGCGGCGGGTTTCATGGTGCACGTTTTGTTTTAGATACATATTTTCATTGTTTTTGGGTATTGTCGTAAAAAAAGTAAAAACGTAATTTTGCATCAAGATAATCAAGTATATAAAGAAAGAGAAAATGAAAAAAATGTCAATCCTTACGGTGACTTGCGCGTTGGCCGCTTTGTCGGTGCCGGGTATCGCAGATGCACAGGTGGCTGCGGGCGACAGCGTGATGCAGCATGCCGGAGGCCACCGTTTGAGTGTCGGCGGCTATGGCGAGGTGGCCTATTCGCGCAATTTCTACAGCGACAGGCCGCGCCGTTACAGTAGTGCAAGCACGGCAAGTCAGGATCCGTCGCATGGCCGCTTCGACATTCCTCACGCAGTGATATACATCAGTTACGATTTCGGCAATGGCTGGAGCATGGGCACGGAGATTGAGTTTGAGCACGGCGGCACCGGCAGTGCTGTGGAACAGGAGACTGAAGAGGCCGGCGAATGGGAGGTAGAGACTGAGAAAGGCGGCGAAGTTGAGCTGGAGCAGTTCTGGATTCAGAAGTCTTTTGCCGACTGGGCTAACATCCGTGCGGGGCATATCGTGGTGCCCGTGGGGCTCACCAATGCCTACCATGAGCCGCTCAACTTCTTCACCGTTTACCGCCCGGAGGGTGAGAACACCATCCTCCCCTGCACATGGCACCAGACGGGTGTGTCGTTCTGGGGACGCTACGGCGACTTCCGCTATGAGCTGCAGTTTGTTGCCGGCCTCGATGCCATGCAGTTCAACCGCGAGAACTGGATTGGCAACGGTGCCAACAGCCCCTATGAGTTTGAGGTCGCCAACAAGTACGGCTTCGTGGCCCGCGTTGACAATTATACCGTTCCGGGGTTGCGCATCGGCCTGAGCGCATATTACGGTAAGACCATGCACAATTCTTACCCGCACGACATGGAGACCGCCAACTCCGCTTACAAGGACTTGAAAGGCCGGCTCTACCTCGGTGCGCTTGACTTCTCGTACAACAATTACAACTGGATAGCGCGCGGCAGCATCGACTATGGCTACGTGAGCGATGCCGACGCCATAAGCCAGCTCAAAGCAAACACCTCTGCCGGCGACTCGCCTTACGAGAAGCAAGCTTTCGGCAGTCATGCGATGGCGGCGAGCGTCGAGGTGGGCTACGATGTGTTCTCGCGGATAAACAAGTTGCGCGGCAGGCAGAAGCTGTATGTATTCGGTCATTACGAGCATTATGATTCTTACATCAACGCAACGTCTAACTACTACACTAAGAAAGACATACTTGCCGGTGGCGTCAACTATTACCCGATACCGCAGGTCTGCGTCAAGGCGGAGTACAACCACCGGTTCCTCAACTCGAGATACAACGACGAGCCTGCCGTAAACATAGGCATTGCCTACCAGGGCTTTTTCTTGTGATGCAGTGATTTGTTAAAGATAAATGTTCATAAAAACGAAAAAGAGACAATGGAAAAATTCTTTAAATTGCTAATGATGTCTTTCGTCGGAGCGGCGGTTGTAAGTTTTGCGGCGTGCAGTGACGGCGAAGATGACAATGATGACGTTGACGACCCCGTGGTTTATCCTTCGGCTTCGCCCGAATCGCTCGAAAAGATTGTCAATGTGTATGTTGACGATGTGGTTTATCCCACATACGCGAGGCTGGCGGACTACGCCGATGTGCTTGCCGATGCCTGTTCTGAATTGTATGCGGCGGCAGAGGCCGGGACTATGACGCAGGAGCTCATCGATGCGGCGTGCGAGGCTTTCAGCGATGCCCGTGTGGAGTGGGAACGCAGCGAGGCTTGGCTTTATGGCGCGGCCGAAGACTACAACATCGACCCGCACATCGACTCCTGGCCTCTCGATCAGGGGCAGATGGCCGATTTCCTTACCGATGCCACCATGCTGGCAGGCATCAAGGGTTCCAATCCTGTGTTGTTCGTGCGCCAGAACAATGCTGATTTTGACACCGCCCTTGGCTTCCACGGGCTTGAGTTCGTGCTGTTCCGCGACGGGCGCAACCGCACTGTTGAAGAACTGAGTACCTATGACACAATGGAGGGTCTGACAAGCGTGTCGGGCATCGACGAGCTTGCGTTCCTTTCGGCTGTCGCAGGCGACGTGCGCGACAAGTGCTTCCAGCTTGAGTATTGCTGGCTGGGCGATGAGTCGGGTGATGGCCATTATGATTGGCTGGTTGCCGAATGCTCCGACATACCGTCAAGCCAGCTCTTCTCGCCGCTGGGCAACAGCTATGGCGACAACCTGAAGGCCACCGGAACGAGCGGCGGGTCGTATGCCTCATGGCAGGCTTGCGTGGCCAACATCCTCGACGGTGGCTGCTCGAACATCTGTCAGGAGGTTTATTCGCAGAAGCTCGGCCAGGCTTACCGCGTGGCTACCGGCCAGGGCGGGGCTGACGATGCCCTCGACTACATTGAGTCTCCTTACAGCAAGAGGTCGTTCAGGGACTATCGTGATAACATCTATTCCATCAAGAACAGCCTCTATGGCACTACCGACGTAGACGCGGCGGCTCCTGTGCAGAACTCATTGCTCAACTTCATGGAGAAGTACGGCTATGAGCGCACGGCCAACCTCTCGGTGGCTCTCAATGATGCAATCGACGTGCTGACCTCGGCCATGAACAGCGGCATCGCGTTCGTCGATGATCCGGGCAATGCCCAGGTGCAGGTGTGCATAACCGCCGTGCAGGCTCTTGACAATGAATTGCAGCAGGCAAGGTATTGGATAGAGCGTGTGAGTGAATGATTCCGGCCGCATGTGGCGGTGAAAGAGCGTTGTTCCGTCCTTCGTGGGCGGAACAACGCCTGATGATTTTGGATATTTTATGAATTTTAAAGAATAATGCTATGGGAGAATTAAGATTTAAGTCAGTGTTCAAGGCGGCCTTTGCCTTGGCCTTGTTGTGCTTCGCGGCTTGCTCCGACGATGACACGTCATCTGGGAACGACGATTCTGCTACTGACACCTCCGGTCCGGAGGCGCGTTATGTGGGGCAGGCGGTGGGCAATTTCCTCGCCGAGGAGTGGTATCCGGGCGGAGAGCTTGGCACCACGGACAACATATCGTCAAACAGCTATTCCGACGAGACGCCCGCCACTGAGTCGCTTGGGCTTATGGATGAGTTCTTTGAGGGAGAGCAGATTTTCGAGAAGCAGGTGACATATACGCAAAAGCCTTACTGGGGGCTCGGCCCGGCGTCTGTGCGCCGTTCGTGCGTTGACTGCCATCCGGGCTATGGCCATGGCAAGCGTTTCGAGACCTACACCACCGAATATAGCAATGGCAATGGCTATCTGCTCGTGATTTACCACCCTGACGATGGCGACAACTCAAACGACGGCTCCTATATCAGCGAGGTGACGGCCATGCCACAGACGCAGGCCACGTCGCCTTTCCTCCCGCCGATAAAGGAAGACATGGTTGACCTGCAGTGGTACGCCGTGTCTACCATGGAGAGCGGCCTGCCCATGACGTTCCCCGACGGAGAGGCTTACAGCCTTATCTATCCGGTGGTTGACATCCCCCGCGAAGCGTTCAACGTGGTGTGGGGCAGCGACGAGCCGCTCGCTTTCCGCCTTGAGTCCACCATCGGCATCATAGGCACGGGACTGCTCGACGCCATACCGCAAGACTCCATCCGGGCGCAGTATGCTTCCGAGGCGGAGTATTTCGAGAGTCTGGGACTTGATGTGAGTGAATATGTCAACCCAAATTATTGGGACGCGGCTGCCGGCGACTTCGCCTCCGGAGCTTGGTACACCATGAATGCCGGAAGCATGGCCGACGGCTCTGCCGGCGAGGAGCGGATGGTGAAGCGTTTCACTTACGCCCTCACGCGCGCATCGCTGCAAGACGGCCCGGGTGCCAACGCTGCATGGAACATTACCAACGTGAGCCGTCCCGACCGCCCTTACCTCTATACCACCACGGCATGGGCTAATGCCATGGCCAACAGCCAGGAGGTGATAGACGCCATAAAGGCCGACCCCACGTCGGCTTATTATGCCGATGGCACGGACGCGGGCATCGCGGAGGCCGTGGCCAACCTCCTCGACCCGAACACCAACCAGTTTGACAACGATTGGCACAACTTCGACGCCGAGATGAGCACCGACCAGTTCTACTCTCTCATGGTGTGGCATCGCGGATTGGCCATACCGAGGGCGCGCAACCTCAACGATACGGTGGTGCAGCGCGGCAAGGAGCTGTTCATGGAGATGGGCTGCGCGTCGTGCCACCGCCCGAAGTGGCAGACCACCGACGACAATTATTGGACGCCGGAGTGCATCGCCGGCAGGCCGTTGCCGCGCTATCAGAACCAGACCATCTATCCTTACACCGACATGATGCAGCACAAGCTTTACATGCTTAACGACATCCACGGCTCATGGTGCCGCACAACGCCACTGTGGGGGCGCGGCCTGTCGCTCATCAACACCGGCGCGCAAGACCGCTTGCACGACTGCCGCGCGCGCAACGAGGTGGAGGCCATCATGTGGCACGCTTACAGCAAGAAGAGCCACGCCTACGAGTCTGCCGAGAAGTTCTATTATCTCGACAAGGACGACCGCGATGCCGTGGTCAAGTTCCTGCAATCGATATGACATGAGGAGAATCGTTTCGGCAATCTATTTTGTGGTGGTGGCTGTCATGGCAGCCGCCACCTTTGTTGAAAAGGGCAAGGGTACTGAGTATGTGTCGCAACACGTCTATGGCGCGCCGTGGTTCGTGGCTCTTTGGGCCGCGTTGGCCGCTGCCGGAGCCGTTTGTTTGTTCCGCAGGGTACGGAAGCGGAGCGTGCTGCTGCTCCACGTCTCTTTCCTCCTGATATTGGCCGGGGCCGCGCTCACGCACTTCACTTCGGCGCAGGGCTATGTCTGCCTGCGCGTGGGCGGGGAGACGTACACCTACGACAGGGCGACCCGCGATGGTATGCGCGAAGAGCGGCTGCCTTTCTCCATACGTCTCGACGACTTCACCATTCGCTGCCACAACGGCACCACGGCTCCCTCCGACTACGAGTCGCGCATAACCATAACCGACGGCGACCGTCTTACGCGCGCTACAATATCCATGAACAACGTGTGCTCGTACAGGGGCTATCGGCTCTACCAGGGCAACTATGACCGCGACGGACGTGGAAGCGTGCTCGCCGTCAATGCCGACCCCGTTGGCATACCCGTCACTTACGCCGGATATGCCCTGCTGTTCCTGTCGCTTGTGATATTTTTAATTGACCCTGCGGGTGCTTTCCGTCGCTCGCTGCGCATTGTCGCGAGCGCGGCGAGCGGCGGTGCGGGCAAGGCCGCAGCCGCGCTCTGCCTGCTTGTCGCCTTTCCGCTTGCGTCCGTGGCGTCCGCCACTCTCGATGGCGAGACGGCGAAGAAGTTCGGCGAGATATACATCGTTCACAATGACCGCGTTTGCCAACTGCATACGTTTGCCATCGACTTTACCAAGAAGATATACGGCAAGGCCTCTTATAAGGGATATTCCGCCGAGCAGGTATTGGCCGGCCTGCTCTTTTGGCCCGGCGAGTGGGCGGCGGAGCCGATAATAAAGGTTAGAGGCGGCGAACTGCGGAGCACTCTGCAGTGGAGCGGCCACGTGCCACTCTCCACCATATTCAACAAAGATATGGGCGGCTATGTGTTGCGCCCTTACGTCGAAGAATATTACAACGGTAACGACGACCGTTTCCACAAGGACGTGGCGCAACTTGATGATGTGGTGTTCCTTTTGCTGGAGACGCGCGCCGGCACGCTGCTGAAGATTTACCCGCAGACAGACAATGGCGCGACGCTGTGGTACGGCTACGACCCGCACACCAAGTATCCGTCGTCGCTCGCCACGGGCACCATCCTTTTCATGCGGCGCACGTCGGAGCAGATGGCCGACTGTGCCGCGAGAGGCGACATGGAGGGCTTCCGCAGCACGCTCGATGAGATACTGAGCTACCAGCGGCTCAATGGCGGCGGCACTCTGCCCTCGCCATCGCAGGTGAAGGCCGAGCGCGCTTACAATGCCGTGCCGTTTGCCACCGTTCTCTTTGCCGTCAACCTCGCGTTGGGCTTCGCCGGGTTGGTGTGTTGTGTCGTCCTCCTGTCACGCAGGCGGCGCGCAGGCGGCGTGAAGCGTGCCCTTGTCGTTTACGGCGCGTCGCTTCTCGCGTCGTTTCTTGCGCTTACGTGTGCACTGGCCTTGCGCTGGATTGTGAGCGGGCGCATACCGATGTCCAACGGCTATGAGACCATGCTCACGCTGGCGTGGTTCTTGCTACTCATGGCCTTGCCGTCGGCTGTCGCCGCCATGTCGTGCAGGCCGCGCGGCAACCTCGTCACGCGCCTGTTCGTGCCCGCCGCGGCGTTCACCATGAGCGGTTTCTTCCTCTTGGTGAGCCACATCGGACAGATGGATCCCGCCATCGGACAGATAATGCCGGTGCTCGACAGTCCCTTGCTCAGCGTCCATGTCAGTTTCGTCATGCTCAGCTTCGCGTTGCTCGCCATGACTTTCGTCTGCGGCGTTGCGGGCATGGCCGTCCATCCCGCCGCTGAAGAGCTGCGCCATCTCTCGCTCGTGTTCCTCTGTCCCGCCATCGCCGCGCTGGGGTTCGGCATCTTCATCGGAGCCATCTGGGCCAACATGAGTTGGGGCAGATACTGGAGCTGGGATCCGAAGGAGACTTGGGCACTGATAACGTTTATGGTCTATGCCGTGCCCTTGCACGCCCGTTCCATGCCCTGCCTGCGCAGGCCCGTCGCTTTCCACGCTTACATGGTTCTCGCCTTTGCCACGATACTGATGACTTACTTCGGCGTGAACTATTTCCTCGGCGGAATGCACTCCTATGCGTGAGCCCGCCGGTCTGCCACACGACATATTGGCGCGGCATGGGGATGCTTGTTCCCCCATGCCGCGCCTGTTTCCGCCTATTCGTACAGTGTCACCGTGCCGCCGTCGCTTGCGGCGTAGCGGCGCAGCAGGTCTTGCAGGCAGGCGGCTGTCTGCATCACGCCGTCGCGGTTGCCGTCATATCCGTTTACGAGGAATGTCACGTGGCGGGTGGCGAGGGTCATTTTCGTCCGCTCATTGTCGCTGGTGGGCGTGCCCACGCCCCCTATGTCGTCGCGATACACGGGCAGTCCCGCTATGTTGAGCTGTCCGCGTCCTATGCCCTCGTAAGGCTCGCCCTCGCGCCCTATGCCGAGCGTCAGCGTGTCGCCGCAGAACTTGTCGGCGTCGAAACCGCCGATGCTGTAGCCGTGGGTCATGCTCGCGAGGTTCACGAGATCCACGAGCGTGTCTATCCTGTAAAGCTGTTTGCCTTGCAGCACGCGCCTTATCAGTGCCTCTGCCGACGGGCGGTAGCGGCTCGGATCTTTGCCGCAGGCCCGGTAGATACGCCGCGTGGCCTCGATGGCCGGATGCCGCTTCACGCTCTCCGGGGTGTAGTCGCGGCGCAGCCGTGCCGACAGCCCGTCAATCTCGGCCCACAGTCCCTCGCTGTATGGCGTGTTTCGCGCCTCGGCCTCCACCGCCGCGCCCACGAATCCGGGGCAGACGGTCTCTATCTCATCTGATACTTTTATCTCCATGCCTGCTTTTGTCTATTCTTCGTTTACCATTCCGAGAAACTCCTCCTCGCTCACCATGCGCACGCCCAGGGCCTTGGCTTTCTGCAGCTTGGCCGGCCCCATGTTGTCGCCCGCCAGTATGAACGATGTCTTCGAGCTTATGCTGCCCGCGCTTTTGCCGCCGTTGCGCTCTATGATGGCCTTGTATTCGTCGCGGCTGTGGCGGCTGAACACTCCGCTTATCACTATTGTCTGTCCTTTCAGGGCGTCGCCCGCGCCGCGCCGTTGCTCTTCGTCTAGCTCCATCCGCAGGCCGTGGGCGCGCAATCGTTCCACCATCTCCGTGTTCGCCGAGTCGCGGAAATAGGTCGTCACGCTGCGGGCTATCACCTCGCCGATGCCGTTCACGTCTGTCAGCTCCTGCATGGTGGCCGAGGCGAGCGCGTCCATCGTCTTGAAGTGGCGGGCAAGCAGCTTGGCGGCTGTCTCGCCCACGAAGCGTATGCCCAGCGCGAACACCACGCGCTCAAACGGCACCTGTCTTGATTGGGCTATGCCCTGCACTATCTTGCGCGCCGACTTCGTGCGGTTGCCGCCGCCGTCTATGTCGCCCGCGGCAATCTCGTACAGGTCGGCCGCGTTGCGTATCAGCCCTCGGCGGTAGAAGTCGTCCACGGTCTCCGGCCCCAGGCTGTCGATGTTCATGGCCTTGCGCGATATGAAATGCTCTATGCGCCCCTTTATCTGCGGCGGGCAGCCGCTGTCGTTGGGGCAGTAGTGAGCCGCCTCGCCCTCGTAGCGCACGAGCGGCGTGCCGCACTCCGGGCAGCGGTCTGTGAAGCGTACCGGCTCCGAGCCTGCCGTGCGGGCGTCGGTGTCCACGCCCACTATCTTCGGTATTATTTCGCCTCCCTTCTCCACGTACACGTAATCGCCCTCGTGCAGGTCGAGGCTTCTGATGAAGTCTTCGTTGTTCAGCGTGGCTCGCCGCACCGTGGTGCCCGCGAGCAGCACCGGTTCCATGTTGGCCACGGGTGTCACCGCGCCCGTGCGCCCCACTTGGAACGTTACCCCGCGCAGCCGGGTGCGCTCGCGCTCCGCCTTGAACTTGTAGGCGATGGCCCAGCGCGGGCTCTTGGCCGTGTAGCCCAAGGCCCGCTGTTGCCGCAGCGAGTTCACCTTGAGCACTATGCCGTCGGTAGCCACCGGCAACTCCTTGCGCGCGCCGTCCCAGTGGTTTATGTACTCGTAGATGTCGTCGAGGCTGCCGGCCTTGTGCATTCCCTCGCTCACCTTGAAGCCCCATTGGCGCGCCGCCTCCAGGTTTTCGTAGTGGCCGTCGCAGGGAAGTCCGTCACCGAGCATATAATATAAGTATGCGTCCAGGCGGCGCTCCGCCACCACCGCCGGGTTCTGGCTCTTGAGCGTGCCGCTGGCAGCGTTGCGCGGATTGGCGAACAGCGGTTCCTCGGCAGCCGCGCGCTCGGCGTTGAGCCGCTCGAACACGCTCCACGGCATCAGTATCTCGCCGCGAATCTCAAACTCGTGCGGATAGCCCGTGCCCGGCAGCACGAGCGGTATGGTGCGTATGGTCTTCACGTTGGCCGTCACGTCATCGCCACGCACGCCGTCGCCGCGCGTCACGGCCTGTGTCAGTCGTCCGTCGATGTATGTCAGGCTGATTGACAGGCCGTCGTACTTTATCTCGCAGCACACCTCGAACGGCTCGCCGCCCAGGCCGCGGCTCACCGCTTCGTACCAGTCGGCCACATCGCGCTCGTTGTATGTGTTGGCCAGCGAGAGCATCGGGTAGCGGTGCTCCACCTGCCGGAAGTCGTTGCTGAGGTCGCTGCCCACGCGCTGCGTGGGCGAGTTGTTGTCGTGCAGTTCTGGATGACGCGCCTCGAGCTCCTGCAGTTCGCGCATCATGCGGTCGAACTCCATGTCGCTGATGGTGGGCCGGTTCTCCACGTAGTAGCGGTGGTTGTGCTCGTGCAGCTCTCGCCGCAGCTGCGTTATTCGTTCCTTTTCGTCCATTGTCGTTGCTGTGTTTCGGGGCGTGGCGCGGCTGTCCGGCCTGCGCCCTGCGCGGTGTTTTTCCCGCAAAGTTAATCGTTTTCCGTCTAAAAGCCGAATGCCGCCGCGCTTTTAACGGCAAAATGAGCGCGGCGCGTGGCGGTAAACAATGTTTACAGTTGCTGTCGGCTTCGGATGGTGGCTGCCGTTTCTGTCTGCGAAACGGCTCGAAACTGGAGGCAATACAGGCCGTTTCGCCTTTCAAAACGCACTGTTTTGCAGACTGAAACGGTTCGTTTTGCAAACCGCCTGAATTTCAATAGTTTGCGAAGCCTGCCGATTTGTGGCTGGCCTGCGACAAGTCTTGCGAAATATTTTTACAGATTTGTCGGTTACCGCCGTCCCGCCCCTTGTCATGCGGGTAGGGTTGCGCTTTGCCTTTGGCGGCGCGGATGGCGGAGACCGGGGCTTCCCGCTGTCGCGCGGCAGCGGCGCGGGTGTACGCTTGGCGGTGTTCTCCTTAACTATAATTTACATGCGAAAGCACCGAAAGCCGTTCGTTTTGGCTTGTCAGAAGCTCATAATGCATCTCATTGTGCTAATAAAAGTTATAATTAAGCTAACGGAAGTGTATTTCTGGAGGTATGGTTGCTTGCTTTTTGTATCTTTGCATTGCCGAGGATT
>CAZKMT010000051.1:0-15304 GCA_964554115.1 uncultured Prevotella sp. | reverse complement strand
CTATCGTGGCCCAAGCCGGCGAAACCGCCGCAACGGCCGGGAGCAACGATACGATTGTTCTTGTAAATAGTTTCATGTTTGTTTTAGTTGGTTGTCTTAATTTGCTTTTTAAATTGTTTAGGTTAGGTTGTTCTGTCAGCAAAGATAGTGAAAAATTTCAGTCTCAACCTGAAATTGCGGATGTTTTTTCCAACCTTTTCGCCGGTCTGCCCATATCGCGAAACAGGTCGTTTGGGGTTGTAAAACGGTTTGTCTCGCAAGTCGCAGCGGCGCAAGTTGAAAACGGGTCGCTGTCGGCTGTCGTTGGTCGCATATTTGCGAGTATTGGCAGATACGCGGACTTTCTTGTAATATCATGAGTTGTTGTGCGTCTGCCGGACAGCCCGAAGCGTCCGAGCCATGCCATTGAGACGTTTTGGCGACTTAAACTTTGCAAATTTGGAAATTTGCGGACATTCATATCAAATATTATGCCTACCTTTGCCGCCGCAAACGAACTACACTATGATGAAATTGCTATCTTATTACGCAATATACGCTGTCTGTTTCCTCGTTTCGTTGCCGCCGCTGTGGTTCCTGTACAGGATTTCCGATGGCTTGTATTATATATTATATTATGTAGTGCGTTACCGCCGACCGTTGGTGCGCAAGAACCTTACCGAATCATTCCCGGAAAAGGATGAGACGGAAATCATTCGCATAGAGAAGAACTTTTACGCTTGGCTGTGCGACTATTTCTTCGAGACCCTGAAGATGATGACCATCGGCAAGCGCGAAATCATGAAGAGGATGAGGTTTGAGGGGGTGGAGCAAATCAACGAAAGCATAGGGAGTGGGGTGTCGTGCACGCTGTATCTCGGGCATTACTGCAATTGGGAATGGATAACGACACTGCCTTTACACATACAGGGGGGAGAGCGTGCGCATATATACCACCCGCTTGAGAACGATGGCGTAAACCGTGTGTTCCTGAAATTGCGCGGCCGGTTCGGGTCGCAAAACATTGACATGGACAGTGCATTCCGTATGATTGTGTCGTGGGATAGAAACAATAAGCATAGCACCGTGGGCTACATAGCAGACCAAGTGCCGGGGTTGCAGAATGTGCATTGTTGGGTGGATTTCCTCAATCATGACACGCCGGTGTTCACGGGAGTGGAGAGAATAACCAGAATCATCGGGGCGGAAGTGTTCTATTCCTTCATCACGCGGCCCCGGCGTGGATATTACGTGTGCACGTTCAAGAGGATAGCGATGCCTGAGGGCGGTTATGTGAAATTCCATTTCACCAAAGAATATTTTCGCCTGCTTGAGGAAAACATACGTCATGCTCCGCAATACTGGCTGTGGAGCCATAACAGATGGAAACGCACGCGCGAACAGTTTAACCGGGAACATACCCCGGAGGAGCGCCAACGTATGCTCAACAGGCTGTAAGCCAACGGAAACGGTATGTGGCTGTGCGTGCGCGTCGGATGCAAAAAGGACATGCGCCCCTTTGCCGTTCGGATTAAATTGAGTAATTTTGCAGACGAAAACCAATCGCGCCGCGACAAGGCATCTTCCATCGTGGGAAAGCAAGCTCCCTTTAATCCTTTAGCGGTAGGCTTTTCATAATCATCCGGACAACAACAGGAACGATAAGGGGGATGAACCATACACTTAAAGACTTCGAGATAATGGCGCCGGTGGGGGCGCGAGAGAGTCTGGCGGCGGCCATCCAGGCCGGTGCGGACTCCGTGTATTTCGGCATAGGGAAACTCAACATGCGTGCCCATTCGGCCTGCGCGTTTACCATCGATGACTTGCGTGAGATAGCGGCAGTGTGCGCGGAGCATGGCGTGAGGGCCTATCTTACGGTGAACACCATCATATACGATGAGGACATCAGCGCGATGCACGAGATTGTGGACGCTGCGCTCGATGCCGGAATATCGGCCGTGATAGCCGGCGACGTGGCCGTCATGGACTATTGCCGCAGCGTGGGAATGGAAGTCCACCTCTCCACGCAACTCAACATCAGCAACGTTGAGGCCCTGCGCTTCTACGCGCGCTTTGCCGACGTGGTGGTGCTGGCGCGTGAGCTGCGTCTGGAGCAAGTGGCAGAGATAAGCCGCCGCATAGGCAGTGAGCGCATTTGCGGCCCCAAGGGCGAGCCTGTGCGCATAGAGATGTTCTGTCACGGCGCGTTGTGCATGGCCGTAAGCGGAAAGTGTTACCTGAGTCTCGACAACGCGGGGCGTTCGGCCAACCGTGGCGAATGTATGCAGATATGCCGCCGCTCATACACCGTCACCGATACGGAGACGGGCACCCGGCTCGAGATAGACAACAAATACATAATGAGTCCCAAGGACTTGAAGACCATACGCTTCATAGACCGCATGATGGAAAGCGGCGTGAGGGTGTTCAAGATTGAGGGACGCGCCCGGGGGCCGGAGTATGTCTACACTGTGGTGAAGTGCTACAAGGAAGCCATTGCAGCCGTAATCGACGGCACGTTCACCGAGGAGCGCAAAGACGGTTGGGACAAGCGTCTGTCCGCCGTGTTCAACCGTGGCTTCTGGGACGGCTACTACCTTGGCCAAACGCTTGGCGAGTGGAACCGCAACTACGGCTCCAACGCCACCGAGCGCAAGGTCTATGTGGGGCGCGGGGTGAAATATTTCACAAAGATTGGAGTGGCGGAGTTCTCCGTTGACGCCGCCGAGTTTTCCGTAGGCGACAAGATGCTCATCACGGGGCCGACCACGGGAGTGATGTATGTGACGCCCGATGAAATCCATGATGACGTGCAGGCCGTGCATACCGCGCGGCAGGGCACGCGCGTGGCTTTCAAGGTGCCGGCCAAGGTGCGCCCCAGCGACAAACTGTTCAGGATATACACCGTAGGGTGATGGACGCGGGGAGGCCATGTCGTGTGTGGCGTGACGCTCCGAAAACGCCGAGAACCTAAGACAAAATTCAAGACTATGACCATAAACGAAGTTCAAGACGAGGTGGTGGAGGAATTTGCCGACCTCACAGACTGGATGGACAAATACCAGTTGCTAATAGACATTGGCAACGAGCAACAGCCGCTCGATGAACGGTATAAAGTGGAGAACAACCTGATTGACGGTTGCCAGAGCCGCGTATGGCTGCAAGCCGACTACCGCGACGGTCGCATTTACTTTGCCGCGGAGAGCGATGCCCTCATAGTGAAAGGCATCATCGCGCTGCTCATAAGAGTGCTCAGCGGCCACACTCCCGACGAGATTCTTTCCGCCGACCTTTATTTCATTGACCGCATAGGGCTTAAGGAACACCTGAGCCCCACGCGCAGCAATGGCTTGCTGGCGATGGTGAAGCAGATGCGCGTCTACGCCTTGGCCTTCAAGGCCAAGCAAGAGACATGAGCGCGGTGCCCACCGTCATGTGCCTCTTGCTGTCAATCGCCGTGTCCGCAGCCGCCGCGCCGGTCGCGCCGGTCGACACCTCGGGCACAAGCGGCACGGGGCGCATGGTACACCGCATTGAAGCAGACTACGCCACTGGCGGCATCTTGCACACCAACGAGTTTCTTGCGGGGCACAACCATGAGGGGAGGGTGATGAACCACTCCTCGGCTGTGGGCCTTAAATATGCTTTCATGGCTCCGGAGGGCAGCTTGCAGGCTCTCATCTACAATGGCGCGTACCAGGGAGTGGGCATGGCTTTCCATCACTTTAACCCCCAGTTGGGCAATCCGGTGTCGCTCTTCGTGTTTCAGGGCGCGCGCATTGCCACACCGGCGCGTCGGCTGTCGCTCAACTACGAGTGGAAGTTTGGAGTCACCATGGGATGGAATCCATACGATGAGCAAGCCAATCCCGACAATAAGGTGATAGGCTCTAAGTCCACCGCCTGCCTGTCCGTTGGCCTCTATCTCAGTTGGCAGCCCGCGCCGTGGCTCGATGTCAATGCGGGCATAGGCATCGCCCACTACTCCAACGGCAACACTTCATACCCAAACGCCGGCCTTAACACGCTCAGCGCCCGTCTTTCCGCGGCTTATTATGTGGGGCGTCAGACGGCGGTTGACGGCCGCCGGGCATTGCCCCGCTTTCGCCGCCATGTCAGTTATGACCTCGTGGTGTTCGGCGCATGGCGGCGTCGCGGCGTCGAGCTCCTTGACGATGGCGTCATGTACGCCATCCCCGGCACGTATGGCGTGGCGGGATTGAATTTCAATCCCATGTACAATGTCAACCATTGGTTCAATGCCGGACTGTCGATAGATGCCGTTTATGACCACAGCGCCAACGTGTTTTTCGAGGATGGGCTGATAGACGCCCGGCATCTTCGCCTGCCGCCGCTGCGCAAGCAAGTGGCCATGGGACTGTCTGTGCGGGCGGAATTCGTCATGCCGCACTTTACGATAAACGCGGGCATAGGCCGGAATGTCATCGGGGCGCATGGCGATTTTGGAGGTTTCTACGAAGTGTTGGCCTTAAAGGTGGCTGTCTGTCGAGGCTCGTTCCTCCACATCGGCTATTGCCTTGACCGCTTTCGCTACCCCAATTACCTCATGCTTGGCGTGGGATATCGCTTTAATGGCAAACGCAGCTTCTGACGCTTGCCGCACGTCCAAGCCGGCAACTTGGGGCTAATCCGGATTAGCTTATAGAATCGTATGGCGAGAATCTGTGAAAAGCAAAACGGGAGACATTTTCCGTTGAAATCAGTGTCTCCCGTCTTGCGTTACTCTTCCTCCGGCACCATGACCACTTCCACGCGGTTGCCCTGGCTGAGCAGCTCTTCCATGAATGCCGCAATGGAGGCAGGCGTCTGCGCTTCCACGGTCGCCTTGTATTCTGTGTGCATGTCAACGCCGTAGTCGCGGTAAGCACTGATTATGCTTTCCCAGTAACTGTTGCTCTTGGTTCGGTCATCGTAGTTCTTCAGCAGGAATTCCTTGACTTTGGCAAGCTTGTCGGCATCGCAGCCGCTGCGCATGGCTTCCACCTCATCGCGGAGTATGACAAGGGCGGTGTCTGTCTTTTCGGGTTTCACGGGGCATATCACGAAGATGCCGCAGTCGGTCTTGTCATCAATCCGCGTGAGCGAGCCTTGTGCCGACACGGAATAGGCTGCGCCCGCGTCTTCGCGTATCTTTTGCAGGTAAACCATGCTCAGTATCTGTCCGGCAATGTCGGCTCGTATGCAGTTCTCGAGGGTGTAAGGCACGGAATCGTTCGTCCATACCATGACTGCCATGGCCTTTGGCGTTTCCATCTTGCGCGCGAACCTGTTCACCACCACGCCCTTGGCGTCGGTGTCCACGCGGCGTCCTGCCGACATGCTGTCAGGGCATGATGGCAGCGGGGCTATGTATTGCTCCAGCAAGGGGCGCAGCGAGTCTTCGTTGAAGTTGCCGACTATGTTTATGGTATAGTCGGCGGCGTTCTTCGTAAGTTCGCGCGCTATTTGTAATATGCGGTCGTAGTCGATGTCTTTCAGGTCGTCGGCAGACAGCGGAGCGAAGCGTGGGTTGTGGCAGTTGACTGTCATCGTGATTGAATCGCTGAAAGCGTTTTCGGGCGACAGCGACTTGTTCTTGAGGGCTATCTCGGCTGTCCGCATCATGTTGTCGAACGACTCTTGGTCTTTGTTGATGGAGGTGAAATAGAGATATACGAGTTGCAGCAATGTCTCCACATCAGTCGGCGTGGACGAGCCGCTGATATACTGGCGCGTGGTGGCCAGCGTCATCGTGGCTCCGGCAATCTTCCCGGCCAGTGCTTTCTCCAGTTCGGTGTGCGAGAAGTTGCCGAGGCCGCTGGCCTCTACGACGTCATCGAACAGCTTCAGGTTGGCATAGTCTTCCTCGTCGTAAAGTGACGAGCCTCCGCGACCCTCCGCCGCGAGCAGCACTTGGTCTTTCTTGTAGTCCGTGTGTTTCAGCACCACTGTCACTCCGTTCGACAAGGTCAGCTCTTTGTAGCCGAGCAGGGTGTCGACCACCTCTTCCACGATGGAGCCTTTCTGCGGCATCTCCTTTATCAGCGGCTCGTCTTTCACGTTGTCCACATAGGGAGTCAACGTTTCGGAACGCACGTCGGCAATTACTTTCAGCAGTCCTTGCTCCGTGGGATAGGTCGCGCCCTCTTTCTCGTTGTTGAAGCTCACTATCACCATGTTGGTGTCCGAGAGAGGCACGAGTTGCTTCATTATGGCATTCACGGCCTCGATGGGAATCTCGGGCACGAGCTGCTTCATCGCGCTGTAATAGAAGTCGATTGATGGTATGGGCTCTGAGGCGAGGAAGTTGTCTTTGTAATCGTTGCAGAACTGCGAGCTGTAACGCTTGTCTTTGTTGCTGTACATCTTCTCGAGCGAACTGAGCGCGTCTGCCTTGGCGCGTGCGTATTCAGTTGCGGTGAACCCGAACTCGGCGGCGCGGCGCGCTTCGCGGAGCATCGCTCCCAGCGCGGCTTCCGTCTGTCCGTCCTTGGGCACTGCGGATATGTCTATCGCTTCCTTGGTGCGCGCAAAGATATAGTTGCCATAGAAGGCGTCGGCTTCCACGAATGGGCTTTCGGCTTTCTTCGCATATTCGTCCAGCCGCGCGTTGAGCATGGACACGGCGATGTCGCGCATGTAGCCCGCCGCTATGTACATTACGTTGTTCTTAAGTGAGTCGGGCGTGGCTTCATGCTTGAAAATCAGTTCTATGATGTTCACGCGCTGCTCCTTGTCCTTGTCGATGACCACTATCGGCTCGGCGTTGTCGGGCACGGGCACTGCCTCGACCGTTGCAGGGTTGTCGGGCATCTCTATCGGGCCGAAAAGTTTCTTTATCTCAGCTTCCACGTGATCCACATCGACATCGCCAACCACTATTATGCCTTGGTTGTCCGGACGGTACCACTTCTCGTAGTAGTCGCGCAGTGTCTGGGGCTTGAAGCTGTCCACCACGCTCATCAGTCCGATGGGCATCCGCAGACCGTACTTGCTGTCCGGATAGAGCTTTGGCAGGCTTCGCTCAAACATTCGCATGATGGGGCTCGTGCGCAGGCGCCATTCTTCGTGTATGACTCCACGCTCCTTGTCTATCTCGTCGGGGTCGAGCGCGAGGCCGTTGGCCCAGTCGTAAAGTATGAGCAGGCAGGAGTCGAGGGCCGACTGCCGCTCGGTGGGCACATTGGAGATGTTGTAAACAGTCTGGTCGATGGAGGTATAGGCATTGAGGTCGCGCCCGAACTTCACGCCTATCGACTCGCAGTAGCGTATGAGGTCGTTGCCCTTGAAGTGCTCCGTGCCGTTGAAGCACATGTGCTCGAGGAAGTGTGCCAGTCCGCGCTGGTCTTCTTCCTCCTGCAGCGAGCCCACTCGTTGGGCTATGTAGAACTCGGCACGGTTCTCGGGCCAGTTGTTGTAGCGGATGTAATAGGTAAGTCCGTTGGGCAGTTTGCCTATGCGCACTGCTGTGTCTGTCGGTATCGTCGGCATGGGCATCTGTGCCCGCATGGCAGTCGCGGCCAATAACAGTGCCACGAGCACCAAAAAAGTCTTTGCTTTCATTGTATCTTGCATGAAAATGTGTTTGTTCCAAACAGCTTCCGCGCCCGGTCAATGCCCATAATGGCATTGCCGGGGGCGGTTTGCTCCATGCAAAGGTACGGATTTAAATGCAAACGCGACGCTCTTTCGGATGTTTTTTGCTGAAAGGCGCACTGCCTTTTCTGTGGCGTTTCCGCCATTTGCGGCAATGCCTTATATTGACGTTACTATAGAGCTGAGAGTGAATGCCCTCTGTTCCGTGCCGTTTGAATATGTGGCATCTGAATAATATCCATAGAGTTCAGTGCCGCCGGATATCGTGCCGCCGGTGTAAAGCACGTAACTCTCGCCTTGCCGCAACGTCGGGGAGCTGAAAAGGAGCGTCATGCGTGAATATTTTCCGGGCATTTGGACAGTGAGCGCGTCGGTGCCGTCGGCCGATTCGATGCGTAGCGGCTGGCCGTTTTCCGCTGTGCCGCTGTAGATTATGGTCGGCTGGGTGGTGATGCCGGTCGTCGGGACGCTCGATGTGCCGCCGATGCCGAGCAGCACCCCGCCCGTGATAGAGAAGTCATTGCGGTCGCAGTCGATGCCTCCTTCGGGCGTTCCCGTGCCGATGGCCACGGTGAGTCCTCCCGTGACGGACAGCGTGCCGTTTGAGTCGATGCCGTCGTTGCCCGTGCTGCAGCAGTAAAGTGTGCCGCCGTTGATTTCTATGGCGTCCGAAGCGTTCATGGCATCATCGTAACACAACAACGCCACTTGCCCGCCATCGACACGCAAGGTCGCCTTGCTCTCCACCCCTTCGCTGCCTTCGCCTCCCGTGGCCTTTACCATTACCTCTGCGTCGCCGCTTATGGTGAGGTCGCCATCGGCCTTGATGCCCTTTGCCGAAGAGTCGAGATGGCCTAAGATGTACTGTTGTCCCGTGGTCTCTACCATCACCAAACCGCCGGAAATGTCCAGCCGGCCATCGCAGTTGATGCCCTTGCCTGCCGCGCCGGTGCTTAGGAGTGCCAGCTTTCCGTCGGCAATGTGCATGTCACCGTCGCACTTGATGCCTGCGGCGGAGCTTATGTCTTCGTCGTCCTCGTCGTACATGGCTTCACCGCGATTGATTACGGTGAGCTTGCCTCCCGACATGGCAAAGGAACCGCAATTGACGCCCTTGCCCGCCGCGCCCGTCACTTCCGCCTGCACGGCGCCGCCATATACAATTACGCCTTGGTCGGCTTTCAGAGCGTCAGAGCCATCGCCCGTCGGCGATAATCGCAGGAAACCTCCTGTGAGTGTTATGCCCTCATCGCCACACTGGATGGCATCGCCCTCGGACACAACGCTGATTACGCCACCGCCGATGGTTATCTGGTCATTGGTATGGATGCCATCGTTGGCGGCAGCTTCCACAGTGACATGGCAACCGGCGCGGAAACGCATGTGGGAATCACTGGTGATGGCATGGTTGTGGTTGCCGGTCACGCGCAGCGAACCTGTTCCTCCGAAGATGAGCGCGCCCTCGCTGAAAAGGCAGGCTTTCATGTCTTCGCCATCGGTCTCCTCATACTCCTCGCCATCGCTGAGGCTGTTGTCCGTCCCTTCCTCGCATGTCACGAATGCTCGTACTTTAGACTGTATGTTGACGGCTGCCCCCACGGGGTTGTTGAGAGTGACACCGGACAGCGATAAGCGGAACGCCTCATCGCTATATATCTTGAAAGAGCCGTTGGCCGAGTTTCCCGTGAGCACATATTCCACTTCCGGTTGTGAGCTGCTGACCACGACGTGTGCTCCGTCTTGCGCGATGTCGATGCCGCTCTCCGCCCCGGATACGGTGGCCGTCTCCCCGTTGTAGGTTATGGTTACTTTAGAGGCGAAAGTGTGGTTCTCCACAAAGTCGGCATAGCCATCGGCAGATGGGTCTGTCACGATGGTGTCTTCCGCCGCTCCGTACACCGCCTCGTCGGCATCGTCGAAAGTTATTTCGAAATCAAGCATGGCACTGACCGACTCGGGAAGTGTCATGGCCGTCTCGCCGACCTGCCCCCACTCATGGTCATCGGAACATGCCGCCAAGGCAATTAGCGACAGTGCCGCTGCGCACCGGCAGACGGCTTTGGACAAAATCTGGAACAGTCTCATGGAAATAGTTTTTGTGTTTGTTTTTGAGAAATAAAGTGCTTCATTGTTTAGTATGGCCGACGCGGAAGAACGGTGCGCGCACAAAGGCAACGCGGTGGCGGACGGCAATGGCCTCAGACGGCGGCTGCCGTGGCGGCGTTTCCGCCAGACGTGTTTGACGGCGACACCCCATATAGCCCTTTGTAGGCTTTCGAGAAGTGCGACAGGTTCTTGAACCCTACGTCATAACATACTTCAGTAACTTTCCGCTTGCCAGACAGTATCAGCTCGTGGGCCGCTTTCAGCCTGCGGCGGATAATCCATTTCTGCGGCGGCAGGTCGCTTACTTTCTTGAAGTCGCGCTTGAACGTGGCGAGGCTGCGCCCCGTATAGTTGGCTATCTCGTCAAGAGTAAGGTCGTTTATGTAGTTTTTTTCGAGGAAGTCGAGTATGTCTATTTTCCACGGGTCAACGAAATCGAACAGCGAAGCGTATAGACTCCTGTTGGTGTTGAGCAGCACATAGACACCCTCTGCCATCTTCAGCCGCAGCAGTTCCTCGGTTGGTTGTATTTCGGAGTTGAAGTAAGGAACCATCGATTCGAACAAGCTCACGATGTCCGGCCGGTTTGATGGCAGCTTGCACAGGCTCACCTTGGCCCTCCTCGCTTTGTCGGGCAGCTTGCTCTTGTCCATGCCATTGTAGAAATCGTGCAGGAAAGCGGATGTGAACATGAGGAAGATGGCCTTGAACTGCCCGCCCTTATACGCATGTTTGGTTAGCCGCACGCAGAAGTCTTTCCGTATGAAGGCGCAATCGCCCTTGTGCAGGCGTGTCACTTTGTCTCGCTCGTTGATAACCAACTCGCCGGAATACATGTAAACCAACACGTGCGAATGGTTTCTGTGCAGGCAGCTTTGGCCATCGTTGAAAAACATTGCCAGGAAGATGTCAGAATAGCGCAATGTGTTGATTCCGTCCAGATTGTTAGTCCCCATAGATTCAGTAGATTTGTGATTCGATGCAAAGTTAGCTCCTTGCGCCGTAAATTTGTTTGTCGGGCGGCTCTTTTTCATTGTCGTGTGAGTTAAAAAAGGAAAAATGGCTGTCCGCAATGCCCCGGCGGGCTTTCCGGGCGTGTATGTCCGCCTTGTTGCGAAGAGCTGTGTTTTGTAAAAATATTTCATGGTGCGCGCGGGGTTGCCTATGCTTTTGGCAGTGTCTTGCAAGTATCTGGTTTCCAGATGGTTTGCAAGACGTGCCGTTTCGGGCTGCGAAACAGTGCATTTTGCGACCCGAAACGGCCTGTTTCGCTCTCCAAAACGGGCCGTATCGCAAGGTGAAACGGCTGCCGTTGTCTGATGTCTGTTTATTTGTAAACATTATTTACCGCCCATGCGGCACACGGCGACGGCCATGTCGCCGCGTTGTCGTTGGCGGCAACCGACTCTTTTACGCCATTTGCCAATCCTTTTGGAGGATTGCGGATATTCATGGATGAAAGGTTGGCGTGCCGGCGGCATGTCGGTAGTGTCCATGTCCGGCACGATGGATGGTGGCAATGTTTGCGCATGGAAAGCGTCAACTATGTGTCTGATTATTTGTGGATGTCGGAAATAACTTTTACCTTTGTGTCTGAAAATGTCGGAATGCGCATGAGTCGGCATGGCACACGGCGTGGCGGTGGCCTCCGGTGACGGGGCTTTCCGCTATCGGCTTGCCGGCTTTGGGATGCGTTCCGCTGCGGTCGCGCAAAAGAAGATGCAGACATGATATTGCTGAGTTTTGATACCGAGGAGTTCGACGTGCCGCGTGAGCACGGGGTGGACTTCTCGTTGGAGCAAGGAATGCAGGTGTCGGTGGCCGGCACCGACCGCATCCTCGAGTGTTTGGCGCGCAACGGCGTCAGGGCGACGTTTTTCTGCACGGCCAACTTTGCGGAAAGCGCGCCCGAGGTGATGGGGCGCATCGTGGCCGGGGGGCACGAGACGGCCTGCCACGGCGTAGACCACTGGCGACCTGCCCCCACGGATGTGAGGCGGTCGAAAGAGGTGGTGGAGCGCGTTACCGGCCGCCCCGCCTACGGCTACCGCCAGCCGCGCATGTTTCCCGTGAGCGACAGCGAGATAGCTCGTGCGGGCTACCGTTACAACTCGTCGCTGAATCCGGCGTTCATCCCCGGACGCTACATGCACTTGAGGGCTCCGCGCACATGGTTCATGAAAGGCGGCGTGATGCAGATACCTGCGTCGGTGACGCCGTTGTTGCGCTTCCCGCTGTTCTGGCTGTCGCTGCACAACCTGCCCGAATGCCTATACCACAGCATGGTGCGCCGCGTGGTGCGCCACGATGGCTACTTCGTGACGTATTTTCACCCGTGGGAATTCTATGAGCTGGGCGACCACCCGGAGTTCAGGTTGCCCTACATCATACGCAACCACAGTGGCCGCGCCATGACAGGCCGTCTCGACCGGCTGATAAAGATGCTAAAGGCCATGGGGCAGCCTTTCGTCACTTTCAACGAGTTTACTGACATAATGCGTGCCAAGCAATGATGAAGTTAGCCATAGTGTCGCCATGCTACAATGAGGAGGAGGTGCTCGAAAGCTCCGCGCGCCGCCTGCTCGGCGTGCTCGATGGCATGGTCGCTGCGGGAAGCGTGGCCGCCGACAGCTTCATAATCTTTGTGAACGATGGCAGTCGTGACCGCACGTGGGAGATAATAAGGCGGCTGCACGAGGCCGATGTCCGTGTGAAAGGGCTGTGCCTGGCGCGCAACGTGGGTCACCAGAGTGCCATAATGGCGGGCATGATGGAAGCCAAGGACATGGCCGACGCGGTGATAACCATCGATGCCGACCTGCAGGACGACCTCCGCGCCATACCTAAAATGGTCGATGAGTTTGCCGGAGGCTACGACGTCGTTTACGGGGTGAAAGTGCAACGCGCGGCCGACCCGCTGCTGAAACGCCTCTCGGCGGCGGCTTTCTACAAGCTGCAGGCAGGCCTCGGCGTCGACAGCGTGTCCAACCATGCCGACTTCCGACTCATGAGCCGCCGTGCGTTGCAGATGCTTGCCGGTTATTCTGAGCGCAACATTTACCTGCGGGGACTGATACCTCTGATAGGGCTTGACGCCACCACCGTGGCCGACACCATCAGCGAGCGTGCCGCCGGCAAGTCAAAATACACGTTGGGTAAGATGCTCTCGCTCGCCTTGGATGGCATAACGTCGTTTTCCGTGAAGCCCATTTATTGCATACTCTACGTCGGACTGGCTTTCATCCTTGTTAGCATTGCCATCGGCATCTATGTGGCTCATGCCATCGTGGCGGGCACGGCTGTGCCCGGCTGGTCGTCGCTGATACTCAGTGTGTGGCTCGTCGGGGGCATAGTATTGCTTTCAGTGGGCGTGGTAGGGGCTTATGTCGGCAAGATTTACAATGAGGTGAAGCGCCGCCCCCTGTACAACATAAAGGAGTCGCTCCTCGACGATGGCTGTGCCGACCAAGGCTGATGCCTGTCTTTGCTTGGCTTGGTGAAAATACGTTTCGCCACGGGACCAACAAAATCCGTGATAGACATGGCGCAGGCATCGTTTTGGATAAGCCATCGCGAAGCGTTGCCATGCCTCGCATTGCGCTACTGCGCTGCCACATGCGATGGCGATAAGAAAAGGGCAAGCCTCGCTTCTCATCGCGAGACTTGCCCTTTTAAGGTGAAAGCATGTTCGGTGGGAGGCCATTCGCCGGGCCTGCAAAATCACGGCACGGCGGAAAGGCCGTTTGTCACACGATGCCTTGCGCCATCATGGCCTTGGCCACTTTCATGAACCCGGCAATGTTTGCGCCTTTCTCATAGTTTATGTACCCGTCGTCCTCGGTGCCATATTTTACGCAGCTGTCATGGATACCGCTCATGATGGTCTTCAGGCGGTTGTCCACGTCTTCAGCCGTCCAGCTCAACCGTTCCGAGTTTTGGCTCATTTCGAGTCCTGATACAGATACGCCTCCAGCGTTGGAAGCCTTACCCGGAGCGTAGAGAATCTTTGCGCCTTGGAACACTTCGATGGCTTCGGGAGTGGAAGGCATGTTTGCGCCTTCGGCTACGGCTATTACGCCATTGGCCACAAGGGCTTTTGCTTCGTCCTCGTTGATTTCGTTCTGCGTGGCACACGGCAGGGCGATGTCGGCTTTCTCGCGCCAAGGCCTCTCGCCGGCGTGGTATACGGCATTGGGATATTCGTCGACATATTCCCTAATACGTCCTCGCTCAATGTTCTTCAGCTCCATCACAAAGTCGAGCTTCTTGCGGTCTATGCCGTCAGGGTCGTATATATATCCGTCGGAATCAGACAGGGTAAGCACCTTGGCGCCCAGTTGCAGACACTTCTCCGCGGCATACTGTGCCACGTTGCCGGAGCCGGAAATGAGCACACTCTTTCCCTCTATTCCGATGTTTCGCGTTGCGAGCATTGACAACAGGAAGTAAACCGTGCCATATCCGGTGGCTTCCGGGCGTATGAGCGAGCCTCCGTATTCGCACCCCTTGCCCGTGAGCACTCCGCTCCACTCGTGGGTCAACTTCTTGTATTGGCCGAACAGGAAGCCTATTTCACGGCCTCCGACGCCTATGTCGCCGGCCGGCACGTCGATGTCGGGGCCTATGTGGCGGTATAGCTCGTTCATGAACGCCTGGCAGAAGCGCATTACCTCAGCGTTGCTCTTGCCGCGCGGCGAGAAGTCGGAGCCGCCCTTGGCACCGCCCATTGGCAATGTGGTCAGCGCGTTCTTGAACGTCTGTTCGAATGCGAGGAACTTCAAAATGCCCAGGTTTACCGACAGGTGGAAGCGCAGGCCACCCTTGTAGGGGCCTATCACGTTGTTGTGCTGTACGCGGTATCCCATGTTTGTGTGTACCTGACCCTTGTCATCGACCCATGTCACGCGGAACTCTATCACTCTGTCGGGAATGCAGAGCCTCTCTATCAGGTTTGCCTTTTCAAATTCAGGATGTTTGTTGTACTCTTCTTCAATTGTCGGGAGCACCTGGCTGACAGCCTGTATGTACTCCGGTTCATTCGGAAACCTGCTTTTGAGGTTCTCAACAACTTTTGTTGCATTCATAATCATTTCTTTTTTAGTTGGTTTATACTGTGCAAATGCGAGCCATTTGCAAGGCAGTTGCAAAGTTAAATTAAATAATTGAAATATCAAACGTTTTGATTGATAAAAAGTCTTATTTGTTAGTTTCTGTTATCCAAAGGCGGCGTTTGGATTGGAATCTGCCATGTCGCTGCCGTGGCGGGTCTGATGTTCGGGTGGGGTTGACCTGATGGCGCGTGCCTGTGCCGCCGTATTTTTGGAACGTGGTGTAAGTATTTGGCTTTCGGATGATTTGCAAAACAGGCCGTTTCGCGGCTCAAAACGGCATCCGCCACTTTTCGGCAAGCATGTTGTAAACATTTTTGCAGACATGGTTGTTCGTCTCTTGCGTGTGGTTGGCGTGGAATCGGATGCCCGATTTTCACTTTTTCGGAAAAATATCGCCAAAAAATTTGGTCGTTACGAGAAAACGCATTACCTTTGCACTCGCTTACCGCAAGCAGGGCGCTTAGCTCAGTTGGTTCAGAGCGTCTGCCTTACAAGCAGAGGGTCGGGGG
>CAZKMT010000050.1:0-16191 GCA_964554115.1 uncultured Prevotella sp. | reverse complement strand
TGTAATCTGTGTCAGTGGCAATCCGGAGTGTTCTTCGGCACGACGTATCCGCAAGCCCGCAACGAGCCTCAACGCCATTGCTTTTGCGTGTGCCATGGGCGCGGAAGCCTGCGCTCTTTTTGTAAAGGTATTTCACAGCGGGAGCGCCCTTGCCGCCACATCTTGCGGTGCGTCGTAACTGTTTGGTTGCAAGCGGTTTGCAAAGTGTGCCGTTTCGTGGTGTGAAACGCCCCGTTTTGCCATCCCGAACAGGCCGTTTTGCAGTCTGAAACGGCCTGTTTCGCAATGCAGTTCGGCTTCCGTTGTCGTGCGCGGCTCCTTGTCTGTAAACATTCTTTACCGCCGTCATAAGTCCTTCGGGGTAGGATAGCGGGCGTTCGTCTCCTAAAATGTCTCCAAAAGCCGGCATCCCGAAGCCGCGTTTGTGCGAATGCGAAGTTTTTGCGAATCTGTTTTTCTTGCTTTTCGCCTGTAAAAGGCTACATTTGCAGTCATGAGGCATCCATGCCCATAAGAAAATGGAAGCGAAATCCCCAACGCTTCAGATGGGGACAAGATTGGATAAAAACCAGACGCAATGAAAAAAATCATTTTAATTGCCGCTCTTGCGATGACATGCGCGGCGGCAAACGCAGACAACTCTAATGACACGTGTTATGTTTACATGGGAACGAAAGCCAGCAACAATTCATCCAATCCGTGCAAGGGGGCGGCAACAAGGGTTTGCGCCATAGTGAAAAAAGAAAGCGGCAAGACTGCCGGAACTACAAAAGTCAAGATAGTGAAAGACGGCGAAGGCAAAGTGCTCGAAATGGCGAAAAGCACCGATGGAATAATATGGACTCCGATTGACACAGAAGCTGACGGCAACGTCTTGGATTCCGGCGATACGAACGTAAAAATGAAAGGCAGCGATGAAACGGGCGACGGCAATGGTGACGGCGACTGACAATCCACAACCTTGAACTGGATATTATAGGTCATTGGCATGAGGAAGCTATATACACTGCTGCTTATATTCATGGTGGGAATGTTCTCCCGCGCCGAGGAAGAGTCGCTCGTGCGGGAGAGCTTCTCCCTTGATTTGCAGGTGCGCCAGAAGCCCGGCACCGAACGGCTGTTGCCGCGCCCGGCGGGCATGACGCCAATGGGCTACGGGTTGCGCACGGACGGCGGTTCCACCGAGCCTTTCTGTTTCTTCCGCAAGGCTGATGGCGGTTACCTGGTGCGCGTGTGGAACATGTGACGGCGGAAGTCGCGCTATGCAATGGACTTCAATGTGTGTAATATGGGCTGTTTTATCTTGGAAACGGCCTGTTTTTGAACCTCGAAGCGGGGCGTTTCAGTATGCGAAACGCCCCGCTTCACAAGTTCGGGCTTCCACGGCCGCCTTTAAAGACTTTGCTTACTCCACGTTGGCAGTCGGCTTTTCGTGCCGTGCTTTGCCGATTCACGGAAAATACCTACCTTTGCAACCATGAAACGCTTTTGCATAGTCACAGCCATGGTGGCGATGTGCGTCGCCGTTGCGGCAGCGCAGCAGGCATACGTGTTTCCATCCGAAGTGGAGCCGCTGCTCAACAGCGCGTGGGGCCAGGACGCCCCCTACAACAAGCTGTGTCCTTGGGAACGCGCCGACACCACAGCGAGGCACGCCCAGGCCGGATGCGGCCCCGTGGTCATGGCCCAGGTCATGCGCGGCTATGCCTATCCGGAGCGCAGCACCCTCATAGGGCACGCCTACTACTGGAGCGCTATGCCCGACCGCATGACCGACTCCACCACCACCGGCGAGGAGGATGCCGTGGCGCGGCTCATCGCCGACTGCGGCATTGCGGCCGGAACCGTCTACGGACATAGCGCCAGCTCCACCACCCTCAACGGTGTGGTGACGGCTATGAAGAAATATTTCGGCTACAGCCGCTACATGCAGATAGTGGACCGTGCCGCTTTCGTAGGCGACGAAGGGGCGCGCCAATGGAAAGAACTGATTTACAATGAGCTGATTGGAGGCCGCCCGGTGATAATGCGTGCCGAGCTGAACAGCCGCAACGCCCACGTGTTCATAATCGATGGATGCCGCGATTCCACCGTACACGTGAATTGGGGGTGGGGCGGACGGCGCGACGGATACTACGACCCCGACACGCTTGGCGGCTACCGAATGGCGCAACGCATGGTGGCCGACATCGCGCCGGAGGGCTACACGCCAGACATAAGAACCATAAGGCTGCGGCAACCGGGCACGCTGGCGCTCATGATAACGGAGGCCGACACCCGCAGCCTGCGCCATCTGAAGCTCAGCGGCACCATCAATGGCGATGACCTGCGTGTGCTCCGTCGTCTGGCGGGCGGGGGAGCAAAGGGCTGTTGCGGCGGTTGCCTGAGCACGATAGACATGCGCGAAGCCGTGATACTGACCATGCCCGACTCCGCGTTCTATGGGTGCGCCTGTCTCACTTACGTGAGGCTGCCGCTCACGCTGCCCGAGATAAGCCGTTACGCCTTTGCCGGCTGCGACAGGCTGAACCGCGTTGACATACCGCCTTTGGTGAGCGAGATAAAGCGCAATGCCTTTGCGGCCTGCTTCAACCTCGTGGAACTGCGCCTGCCCAAGTCGCTCAAGACGATAGGGGCCAACGCTTTCAACTCATGCAATAGTCTGACGGAGGTCACGTTGCCGGGTTCGCTGACCTCGCTCGGCGCGGGAGCATTCGCCCATTCCAAGAACTTGCACACGCTCACCGTGCCCAAGACGCTCGAAAACATAGGGCGCGACGTGATTACAGGTACGGGCGTGACACAAATGACAATACGATGAACGGAACAGTGTTAGGACTGCTGATACCTTTCGCCGGCACGGTGGTCGGTTCGGCATTCGTGTTTTTCATGCGCCGCGAGATGAACGCCCTGCTGCAAAAGGCCCTGTTGGGCTTCGCCTCGGGCGTGATGGTGGCCGCCGCAGTGTGGTCGCTGCTCATCCCGGCAATCGAGTTCCGGCCCGACGCCACCGACATCGGGCGGATAGTGCCCGCCGTGGCGGGCTTTCTCGGAGGCATGGCATTCCTGCTTCTGGTGGACTACATAACGCCGCACCTGCATCTCGACACCAACACTCCGGAGGGTCCGCGCTCTCGGCTGTCGCGCACGGCCATGCTCATGCTGGCCGTCACCATCCACAACCTGCCCGAGGGCATGGCCGTGGGCGTGGTGCTGGCCGGTGCCGCCGATGGCGGTACGGGCATCAGCGCGGCTTCCGCGCTGGCCATGTCGGTGGGTATAGCCATACAGAACATACCGGAGGGAGCAATCATTTCCATGCCCATGCGTGCCGCCGGCAACAGCCGTTGGCGTTCGTTCCTGATGGGAAGCCTCAGCGGGGCGGTGGAGCCGATAGGCGGACTTGCCGTAATCCTGCTCACGGCATGGCTGGCTCCGGCCATGCCTTACATGCTGTCGTTTGCCGCGGGAGCCATGCTCTACGTGGTGGTGGAGGAGCTTATCCCCGAAGCCAGTGAAGGCAGGCACAGCAACATGAGCACCGTGGGCTTCGCCATCGGCTTCGCGTTGATGATGACTCTCGATGTGGTGTTGGGATGAAAGCCGCTCCGCCCTCCCTCGGGAATCACGCCTGCTCACGGCGCAGGGGGTAGTCGCCGCGCAATTCCTCAAAAAACTCGGGATGGCTCTTCAACCGCCTGCTGTCGACAAGCGGGTCATACAGTTGCAGGGGGTCGCCGTTGTACACGAAGTCGGGCGGCAGTGGCGGCGGCACTATGCGCTCGGGATTGGCTATGCCGAAGAAGCGGCATAGCGCGTCTATGGCCATGTTGTCTGCGTTCACCTTGCCATCGGCCGAATAGCCGGCGATGTGCGGCGTGCCTATGTACACGCTGTCGAGCAGTTCGAGGTCTATGTGCGGCTCGTTCTCCCACGTGTCTATCACGGCCTGTCTCACACGCCCGCTGCGGAGGGCTGTCTTGAGAGCGGTGTTGTCCACCACCGCGCCCCGGCTAGTGTTGATTATGAAAGGGCGGCGGGCCAGGCGGGAAAAGAATGCCGCGTCGGCCATGTGGCGTGTGGCGTAAAGTCCGGTGGTGGTCAGCGGCACGTGGAACGTCACCACGTCGGCCTCGCGCTCAATCACCTCCATGCCCACATAGCCGGGAAGCCCCCGGGGCGGGTCGCAGACGAGAACGCGCATACCCATTTCGCGCCCCACGGCGCACACCATCGACCCCACATGGCCGCAGCCGACTACGCCAAGGGTGGAGTCGGCGGGCCGCAGTCCGCAGTCGCGGGCAAGCAGCAGCAGCACTGAACGCACATACTGTGCCACAGAGCCCGCGTTGCACCCCGGGCAGTTGGCCCAGGTTATGCCCGCGTGCGCAAGATAGTCGGTGTCAAGGTGGTCGAATCCGATGGTCGCCGTGGCTATGAACTTCACGTTGCTGCCGCCAAGCAGCCGCTCGTCACAGCAGGTGCGGGTGCGCACTATGAGCGCATCGGCGTCGCGTATGTCGTCCGGCGAGATGGCAGTGCCGCGCCTGTAAGCCACGCAAGGCGAAACCCGTGCCAGCGCTTCGCGTATGTAAGGTATCTTGTCGTCTGCTACTATCCTTATCATAATGGCGGCAAAAGTACACAAAAAAATTCATCCCGCCAAGCATGGCAAGGCCAATAACGTCTCCCGCCGTGGCGCAAGCGTAACCGCCGCATCGGTAAAATATATATAAAATGACTGTAATCGGGTGAAAAAATCACCCCGTGTCGTTGTGGAATCGAAAAAGTTTTTTTAGATTTGCAAATAAATGCACCGCGAAGAACGATGCAGACAGACAAAACAGATAACACACAAAATAATGTCATTCACTGAACATAGCAACCCAATATTCGACAAGGTGATTGCCGACTATCACTTGACAGACAACATCGACACGCCCATGCAGAATCCGTACAGCAGGGATTCGATAGATCACAGCCTGTACACAAAGTGCTGGATAGACACCGTGCAGTGGCATCTTGAAGACATAATACGCGACCCGCACATCGACCCTAACGAGGCCCTTGCGCTGAAACGCCGCATAGACCGCAGCAACCAAGACCGCACCGACCTCGTGGAGCAGATAGACAGCTACTTCCGGCAGACGTTTAGCGAGGTGAGGCCGCTGCCCGACGCGCGGCTGAACACCGAAAGTCCGGCATGGGCCGTGGACCGGCTTTCAATCCTTTCGCTGAAGATTTACCACATGGAGGAGGAAACGCAGCGACCCAACGCCACCGACGAACACCGCGCGCGCTGCGAAGCCAAGCTGAAAGTGCTGCTCGAACAGCGAGCTGACCTGTCACTGGCCATAGACCAATTGCTCGAAGACATCGCCGAAGGCAGGAAATACATGAAAGTGTACAGACAGATGAAAATGTACAACGACCCCGCCACAAACCCCATACTTTATGGCAAGAAAGGCTGAAAACAGGCGTTGCCGACGGCCGCAACCGGCAGGTCTCCTCGGCGCGGCACACTGCACAAGGCCACGAAACACCAAATAGGGGATGAAGAAAGAGCATATCCTGATAATGAGATTCTCGTCGATGGGCGATGTGGCCATGATGGTGCCCGTCGTCTATTCGCTGGCCAAGACGTATCCGCAGGTGCGCGTGACGGTGCTGAGCAGAGCCTACGCACGGGCTTTCTTTGATGATTTGGTGCCCAACGTCAGCTTCATGGAGGCCGACTTGAAGCACGAGTACCACGGTGTGCGCGGTCTGAACGCCCTGTATCGGAGGCTGGTAGCCAAGAACTTCACGTCTGTGGCCGACTTCCATGGCGTGTTGCGCTCGGAATATCTCCGCCTGAGGTTTGCCATCGATGGCTACAAGGTGGCTCATGTGCGCAAGCACCGCAAGCTGCGCCGCAGGCTCACGGCACAACACCACAAGCGCGTGGAGCAGTTGCCGACGCCATTCCAGAACTATGCTGACACACTGGCACGCCTTGGCTACCCCGTGACGCTGGGCTTCACGTCTGTATTCCCGCGCGAAGGAGGCAACCTTAACATGCTGCCTGCCGCCATAGAGGTGAAGAAGAACTATGAGCTGTGGATAGGCATAGCGCCCCTTGCTGCCCACGCCTGCAAGGTGTACCCGACGCACTTGATGCGCCGGGTAATAGAAATGATGGCCGCGCGCATGCCGAAGGCACGCTTCTTCCTTTTCGGCAATGGCCCGGAGGAAAAGAAACTGTTCGCGCAATGGTGCGAGGAGATGCCCCGTTGCGTGCATGTGAGCCACCATGTGGAGGCCATGCAGCAGGAGCTTATACTCATGAGCCACCTCGACATCATGCTTTCCATGGACAGCGCAAACATGCACCTGGCTTCGATAGTGGGCACGCCGGTGGTCAGCGTATGGGGAGCGACGCACCCTGCGGCCGGATTCATGGGTTGGAACCAGACCCCCGATCGCGTTGTGCAGATAGACTTGCCATGCCGGCCGTGCAGCATCTTCGGCAACAAACCCTGTCTTCGCGGTGACTTTGCCTGCATGAAGAATATCCCCCCGGAACAAATCGTGGAGCGGGTGGAGTTTGTGTTGCATAAGACCAGAAACATGCAGTCAAGGGGCAGGGCGGCAAACAGACAGTAAAGCGACAACAAACCACTAAACAATAACATTTATGAAAAAGTACATCTGCGAAACTTGCGGGTATGTCTATGACCCCGCAGAGGGCGATCCCGACAGCGGCATCGCACCGGGAACGGCTTTTGAAGACCTGCCCGACGACTGGGTGTGCCCTCTCTGCGGCGTGGGCAAGGAAGACTTCAAGCCTGCCGACTGAGGACGAGGCTTTATGCGCACCACAGGCTGCGCACCGTCGGGTGCGCAGCCTGTGTGCGTCTATATACGCGGCGCGATGCCGTCGGCGGCTCCAAGCATGAGCCGTTCCGCGAAATGGTAAATCACTATGCCCGCCGTTACCGCCACGTTCATTGAGTGCTTGGTGCCAAATTGCGGTATTTCGAGGCATCCGTCACACTTGTCAACAACCTCTTGGTGGACACCTTTTACCTCATTCCCCAGCACAATGGCATAGCGGCACTCTTCGTGGGGCGCAAACTCGTGAAGAGTGGTGCTGCCGACAGCCTGCTCCACGGCCAGCACTTTGAAGCCGGAGGCATGGAGGGCATCCACGGCTTCCACCGCCGACGGAAAGTAACGCCACGCCACACTGTCTTCCGCCCCAAGCGCCGTCTTGTGGATTTCGGCTGACGGAGGCGTGGCGCTGATGCCGCACAGCCACACCGCCTCTACGCGGAAGGCATCGCACGTGCGGAACACGCTGCCCACATTGTACATCGAGCGCACATCGTCGAGCACCACCGTGAGCGGCATCTTCGCCGACTCCCTGAACTCTTCGACCGTCATGCGGTTCATTTCAATCGTCTTCAACTTCCTCATAGCTCTGCATACTTGCGGATTACGATGCCGGCGACACCGTTGTTGTCCTTGCTTTTTTCAGCAATGTCATATTGACTGTTTGCTTTGCGGTTGCAAAATTAGTCAAAAAACGCTATAGCATTGTTCCGCACGACCTTATTTTTTAGTCTTGCAGCCGTTAATCCACCTTAAGTTAAAACATATAAAATAATGTGGAAGACGTGGCGAAGATGGGAAGAATGGGCTATCTTTGCCATTGACAGCGCCATGCCGACCAGCGTGGAGGGATGTCGGACGACACTGAGAAGGAAGCGGCCGACATGCTTGCCTACCGCACAGGCAGCGCAAAAAGGTTGAAAAGGAGGGCATAATGGACGCAAAGAGACTTATCGTAACTGTGGTCGTCGCGGTGGCAATGGTCGCCGGCCTTTCCGCGCGCCTACAAAATGACGGCGTGACCGCAGGAAGCGCGGCAACGGCACAGCCTGTTGACACGGCGGGCGGCCGTACAAGGATATGCGTAAACATGGCAATAACCATGCGCGGCAACACCATACCGGTGTCGGCAGACCACATCTTGGAACTGCGGGGTGACAGCGTGACGGCTTGCCTGCCATATTTCGGGAGGGCTTACAGCGCGCCGATGGGCACGGACAACGTGCTCGACTTTTCGGTGCGAGCAAGCGGAATGACAGTGGAATCCACCGATGACGGTGCCAAACGCATCACTTTCAGCGCGCGCACCATAGAAGACTTGTTCAAGTTTCGGGTGACGATTTACGACAACGGCCGCGCCACCATCGATGTGCAGCCGCAACAGCGCGAGCGCATCAGTTTCGATGGCTATGTGGACGAAGGCCGATAAGCCGGATGCAGGCCTGAGGACACGTCGCGCCTGGGACTGTTGAAAGGTGGACAATGCAGGCAAGTCGTCAGGCTGCTTTCGTCTCGGAGACTGTCGATGATACCATTTTGGAATGAAAAATAACATGCGGGGTGTAACTTTTCGCGCCGCCAGTCGTCTTCATTATAGAGAGGATGAAGACAGTCAGTTTCCGGAATGACGTTTTGCCGCTGAAGAACGAACTCTTCCGGCTCGCCCTCCGCATTACTCTCAATAACGCGGAGGCGGAAGATGTTGTGCAGGAAACGATGATAAAAGTGTGGAATCGGCGTGCCGATTGGCCGAAAATAGAGTCAATGGAGGCTTTCTGTTTGGCCGTATGTCGCAACTTGGCACTCGACAAGGCCAAGAAAATGGCAAACCAAAGCGAACCCCTCAACGAGGGTGTCGGTGGTGACGCAGCCGATGAGTCGTATGGTTCTGACCCTGAACGATGTGCCATGCTCAACGACAGCATGGCCATAGTGAGGAGGCTCATGGACAGTCTTCCGGAGAAGCAGCGCAGCGTAATGCAGTTGCGCGATGTGGAAGGGAAGAGCTACAAGGACATTGCCGCCATATTGGACATCAGCCAGGAGCAGGTGAAAGTAAGTCTTTTCAGGGCACGGCAGGCAATAAAGAAAAAATACATCGAGACGGAAAAATATGGACTATAAGTACATCGAGCAGTTATTGGAACGCTACTGGCAGTGCGAAACCTCCTTGGAAGAAGAAGAGATACTGCGGGCTTTCTTCAGCCAAGGGAGCGTGCCGTCACACCTCCGGGCTTACGCCCCGCTGTTTCGCTACAGCCGACGCGCACGGAAAGAGGAGGAACTGGGAGACGACTTTGACTCCAAGATACTGGCACTGACCGAGGAGCAGCCTGCACCGGTAAAGGCACTCCCCATCACGTTGGCGCATCGTCTCATGCCATTGTTCAAGGCTGCCGCCGTGGTGGCCATCATAATAACAATCGGCAATGCCGCGCGTATCTCCGTGGGGCGCGGCGACAGTGGACGCGATGACATAAACTACGCCAATTACACAGACACGTACAGTGACCCCGCAATGGCATACGATGAGATGCACGATGCTCTCGAACTGATGTCCGAAGGCTTTTGCAGTGTCTGGCGCGCCGATACGGTGCGCAATGTGACGCGTGCCATTCTTAACGACTCAACGAAAACCCCATGAAGCGGATTCTGTGCTACATCGCCATGTTGCTTATGACGGTGGCCGCTGGGGCGCAGACCACGATGGACTTTGCGTCTAAGTTCATGGAGCAATGCTTTGAAGACACGGCTGTGCAGTGCGTGACCATCAGTCCGAAGATGATGGAGCAGCTGACGAAACACCCCGATGCGGAGCACGACGAACACTTGGCGCAGGCCATGCAGAAGCTGAAGAGCGCAAGGATAGTGACCGCCAGCGTGCGCGGTGAAGATTACTACCGGATGGCGGAGGAGCTGCTTAAGGACAACCCTCAGCGTTTCAGTCATGCGCAGGACTACAGCAACGACCACGCCCGCGGCACTTTTTATGTGCGGAAAACATCGAACGGCGACACGGTGGAACTTGTGATGTTGCACACCGACACCACCACGGGCAGTCTGGTGATAGTGAACGTCACGGGTGACATTGACGAAGAGTTCGTCGAAAGCCTGCGGATGAACTTCGAGGAACGTCCGCCGGAGGCTTGACAGATTGACATAATTCTATGCTTTTTCTATAAATAATCATCATGTTTAGTAAAACAATCGTAAAGAAGCTGTGAAGTTTCGATTCTCTCAATTTTTTTCATGAAATACTGACGAAAGAAAGTCGGTGGGATGTTGTCCCACCGACTTTTGTTTGCATAGTGTGTTTGCAGGAAAAACGGGACGTTTCTTGGACTGGGATGTGTTGGGCAGGCTGCAGCCCTTGCATTGCTGTGCCGAAACGCAAGGTCGTCTAATCCATGCAGGCCACAAGACTGTGGCTCGGATTCTGGCTCAGGCGCAAACCGCTATAGCGGTTGCAGTAAAGTCCGTGATGCCCACGAAAACGGCAAAAGGATTCCTCACAGGATTCCTCGTCCGGATATTGAACGGTGGAAATCAAGTGATTCATTATTATTTCCTTTCTTTTGTCTGTCATGTAAGTGCCGTAATTTCTGTTCCAACTACCGGTTTCTACACCTTTCGCTGCCTAAACGTTACTAATTTGGACAATTGCGGATGTTCATAGTTTTGATTTTATATTGACTCACATTATAATAAATTCGGTGTTTTACAATCTCCAACCTGAAATATTTTCCTGAATATTCCATAGTTGGGCATACAGCCCCTCAGCCTGCATCAATGTCTCATGCGTGCCTTCTTCCTTTATCGTTCCGTTGTCCAAGACTATTATCCGGTCTGCACCCTTGATGGTTTTGAGTCTGTGGGCAATGGCAATAACGGTACGCCCCTTAATGAGTGTATCGATTGCTTTCTGCACTTCCACTTCATTTTCTGGGTCAAGTGAGGCGGTCGCTTCGTCAAGCAGAATGATTTGTGCGTCTTTCAGAATGGCACGGGCTATGGATATGCGTTGTCTTTCCCCGCCCGACAGGGTGCAGCCTCCTTCGCCCACCATCGTATCGTAGCCCTGGGGCAGCCGCATGATGAAGTCATGACAGCAAGCTTTTCGGGCGGCGGCGATGATTTCCTCCTCCGTAGCGTCTGTTTTGCCGAAGCGGATGTTGTTGCGTATGGTGTCCTGAAACAAATAAACATCTTGGAACACCATGGAGATATGGCTCATAAGGCTTTCGGGATTTATCTCGCTCATCGGAACTCCATTGAAAAGGATGTGCCCCTTCTGTGGGTCGTAGAAGCGGGCGCAAAGTTTCATCATCGTACTTTTGCCACTTCCCGACGGACCGACAAGAGCAATCAATGAATTCTTTGGAAACGTAATGTTTATATCGTGCAGCACGTCCTTGTCTTGATAAGCGAACGTTACGTGCTCAAACCGAATGTCACCTGCCGTAAGAGATTGTCGTTCTCCTTTCATTTCCGGTTCGTTCATTAGAGAAAGAATGCGTCCTCCGGCAATGGAAAAATAGCGGAACTCTGTAAAATTGGTCAGGGCGGAAGTCAACGGGTCGAACACACGGGAACCGACCACGAGGAACAGCACGAAGACAAGGATTGAAAGTTTCCCTCCCAGCAGAAGATAAGTTCCGCACAAGACCATCATTGTCAGACCGGCACGGACCAACGTAATGCTCAACAGGACGAACGGCCCTAACAAGGCTTCCTGGCGGATGCAGGCACGGCGAAGTTCCGCAAACGCATCGCGCAGCCTGACAAAGCGGTCACCCAACAGATTATAGGCTTTCATTACCCGGATGCCTTGCAAGTATTCTTCCAACCGGTTTCCTGTGTTGATTTTCGCCTGTATTTGTTTGCCACTCAGTTTCTTTTGTACGCTTGTGCTTGCCCACAATACGAACATGGCAAGCGGAAGTGCGGCAAACATGCTTACCGCCATTCTCCAATCTATCCATACCAATGAAGCAAACGCCAGTACAGGCATGACCACGGCACCCATCAGTTGGGGCAAGTGGTGCGAAATCCCGGTTTCCGCCATCGTGAAGTCCGTAATAAGCATGGAAGACAAATCGCCCGGGTCGCGCCTTGACAGAAAGCCTAGCGAAAGTTTCCGCAGGTGTTCCGCCAGCGACAAGCGTCCGGAAGCGCTCATTTCGTATGCTCCCCTGAAATTGGCGCGGTAAGATGCCCGTTCCGCCAAAACCATGACCGGCATATATACAGCCATGATGCCGAATATCCACCATAGCCGGGTCGTATCCAGCGGTTGTCCGCTTCTGTCAAAAGTGCTGAAGATGATGCTTATCGCCTGTATGGAGAGACAGAAAGGCACGATATTGACAAGGTTGGCAAGCATGGTGTAACCCACCGGCTTGTAAAGCCGTTCGGTATGCCCTATCGTAATGTTTTTGATTGCATTCATATTCTGTTTCATTTATGTGCTATAATATGTAGTTCGTCTTTTTTATGAATTGTTTTGACTGATGAGAAACCAGCTTCAAGCAATAGCTGTTTCAAATCCTCGACAGTATATACTACCATTCCGGTTATCCGTTTTGTCCACATCTCCCAAGTTTTCGGGTCGCTTGCTTCCAAACTGATGAGAAAACAGCCTCCTTTCCGGAGAACACGTGCCACCTCATCCAACGCCATTTCTACAGGCGACCAGAAGTAAACCGTTTCAAAAGCCGTGACAGCGTCAAATACCCCGTCTTCATAAGGCAAAGAACAAACATTTCCTTGCCGTATGAAACACTTCTTGCCCAAGTATTTTGCATTGTGCTTATTGGCGAATGCCACGCTTTCTTCCGACAGGTCTATGCCGTAAATTTTTCCTTGCGGACACAGTTTCAATAAGCGTTTCAGGTTCGCGCCACCGCCACAGCCTATGTCAAGGACAGTCCACTCCGGTTGCCATTCCACTTGTTCCATACCGCGATGTGCCAATGAAGCATGAAAACAATTCATTCCCCGCAAAATCATCCGTCCCCAGAATCCTTGCGGACAGCTTGTGTTTTGCAAGATTTTATTTAATAAGTTCTTTTTTCTCATATACTTTTAGTCTTTGTTCAACGTCCAGTGGTAAGCACTTGTATAGGCATTCCACATATTCCTATATATGCCATCTGTTACGGACAACGCTTCATGCTTTCCGCACTGTGCAATTCTTCCTTCTTTCATGACGACAATCCGGCCTGCGGAAACAACGGAAGATAGGCGATGCGCTATCACGATAACCGTCTTTCCCCTTATCAGGGATTGCAGAGCCATCTGCATCTTATACTCGTTTTCCGGGTCTGCAAAGGCCGTGGCTTCGTCCAGAACCAGTATAGGCGCATTCTTTAGTATGGCACGCGCCACGCATATTCGTTGGGCTTCGCCTCCGGAAAGAAGCACGCCTTTGTCGCCAATCTTTGTTTCGTAACCCTGTGGCAACTTTTCGATGAAGTCATGGCATTGGGCGGCTTTGGCTGCGGCTATCACTTCTTCCTTGGTGGCGGCGGGAGAGCCAACGGCTATGTTTTCATACAGTGTGTCATAAAACAGAAAGATGTCCTGGAATATGAAAGATACCATGTCCATCAGTTTCGCCGTAGCTATCCGGCGGACGTTTACGCCTCCTATGAGTATTTCTCCTTGCTCCACATCCCAAAAGCGGGGTATCAGGTTGGCTACCGTAGACTTGCCACTTCCCGACGGACCGACAAGAGCCGTTATTTCTCCTTGCGGTGCCACGAAGCTGACATCACGCAAGGCTTCCGTCCGTGTGCCCTGTTCCGTGTTCTCGTAAGCGAATGACACATGTCGGAATTCCACATCGTAAGTGACAGGCACTTGCGGATGCTCTGGCTCCGGAACAGGCTGCTTTTCCAGGATGCGGTCAATACGGTTTACGCCTTCGTTGATGTCGCGCGTGTTGCCTCCCAAAAATGTCAATTTATAAACGGGAGAAGCCATGCCCGGCCCCATGATGATGAAGAACAGCCATACTATCGCCAGCGACAATGATTGGGGGCTGGCCTGCATCAACAGGATGCCCATGGGGAGAATGAATGTTACCGTTGAGTTTAGCAACACCGTAAATGCTATCATGCCGTTCTGGTAGGTGTCACAGCACTTCAAGGCAAAGGTCTTGTATGCCTGAATCTCCGCATTGAACTGGCGGAACGAACGGACACTCTGCCCGAAAATCTTGACTACAGGCATTCCCCGTACATATTGCACGGCGGATGCGCTCATTTTTTCCTGCGCATCGTAATAGATGCCCATGAACTCCTTTGCCCTTTTCCCCATGAAATTGGAGAATTGAAGGAACAAGCCGGCTGCCACAACAGCCAGGCACACGACCGTCAGCCACACGTCCAGAGAAAAGAAGATGGCAAGCATCACTGCCACCGTAGCCACTACATTCACCAAGTCCGGGATGGTATGGGCAATGAATCCCTCTATCTTTTCGATATTTTGATCCATCGTTTTCTTGATGGCTCCGGTGGAAGTGTTGTTCAAATACCCTAACGGAAGCCTGCCGATGTGTTCGGACAGGCGGACACGCAGCCCGTACAAGATTCGAAAAGCCGCTATGTGAGAAGACATCAAGGCGGCATACAGCAATGCCAGTCCGCCGACAAGCCCTCCAAACGCTATCCATCCCCAGCGCATCATGGCGGCTCCATTTGAATCGGCAAGGTTTTCTCCATGCGTCAGCAATTCCTTCAAAACTTCATAAACAGCCCAGTAGGGCACAAGCATGCATACCGCGCTGCCGGCCGACAACACTCCTGCCAGTATAAGTAGCCCTTTCTTTTCTCCCGCTATCTCTAGCAGGCGGGTCAGACCCTCTTTCTTCTTTGTCTTATTCATTGTATATTGCAATTTAATAGTGAACGATATTCAGAATTGTTCATAAAAAAGGAGGGAATCCGTGAAGATTCCCTCCTTGACAACCATTTTGATGCGGCTGTATGTTCGTATGTGCATTGTCTGCCTTTCATATTTTAATGATTGCTCTCCATCCTTGAATTTCAAACAAGATGTAATCGTGCAGAATGGTTTCCATTTCCTGTTTGGATACTGAATGCATCAGCAGTTCCTCAAACAGGGTGAACATCCATACTGTGTGCAGGTGAATGATGAAGTCTGATACGGAAGTGTTTATGTCCGGGTGCTTTTTCCGCATGGCTGCAAACCACGCCTTGACCAGTTCCGTGGAACGGTCGGTGTAGTTTTCACGGAAATGTTCCAACGATGAACCTTGCGCGCGGAATAACAGGATTTCCATTAATTCGCGATGCGTAGTGATAAGTGCAACATATTCATCAATGCAGGATTTCAGATACTTTTCAGACCGCATCATCATAATATCCTCCCCCTTTATGCCGTGATGCTCCTGCAACATGGCTTCCAAGGCATGCAAGACCGGACGAACCACTTCACGGAAAAGTTCGTCTTTGTTCGTGAAATAGTTATAGATATTTCCAACCCCGACATTCGCTGACCCTGCTATTTCGCGCATGGATGTTTTGGAATATCCCTTTTGCTCGAATTGCCGCTTGGCAACTGACAATACATGGCTGCGTATGTCTTCTTTCTGTACTTGCATCTACAATGGACTGTGTTTCTGTCTTGCTTTTGCAAAGATACAGGGCTTAAGTTTATCCGGCAATACCTATTTCTATGGATTTTACCCGTTGGTTGGATTAAAAGTTAACAATGACAGACAAAAAGTTGTACATATGTTGATTCTAATAACTTAATGCATACCGGACTGTCCAATTCAAATCGACGTATGCACAACTTCATCCTAAACTTCATAAGAATCCACGACACCTGCGAGAAGTTTGCAGGAAACCGTGTGAATGGGCATGGCAATGTACTACGCTGCGGGGCATTTCCACTTTCTCCGATTTGGAGGTTATGGCCCTCTCCCTTACGGCCTAAACATTCAGTTCTTTTAATATCCGCATATTGCCCATACATGCAAATACGCAACTAATGGCAACCGGCTGCAATCCTGTTTTCGCTTAGTGTCGTTTGGGCTTGCGAAACAAGCCGTTTCAGAGTGCGAAACAGGCCGTTTTGGTTCGTAAAACGGCCTGTCTCGCAATCCCAAACGATGTATTTCGTAAAAACATTGACTGCCAAATAGTTATATGGTGATATGATTATGGCGGTCTTTAACGCAATAAAGGTTAATCGCGGCGCGCGGGTGGGGCGTTGCCGGAAAAGTGGACTACACCTTATCTATGCCATAGGCATTTTTACGGATATTCACAGTTTTGTTTTTATATCGAA
>CAZKMT010000049.1:0-16375 GCA_964554115.1 uncultured Prevotella sp. | reverse complement strand
CGCGCCTCCATTGTTTGTAAACATTCTTTACTGCCCCGCGCCGTGCGGACGGCACAGTCAGCCATCCCATTCGCCTTGACGCGAGAGATGCCTTTGCGGCATCCATCTTCCCCTCAGGGCGGATTGCGGACACACATCCTTTACCTTTGGCGGCAGCGGATTAAGTGAACCATGCAAGATTTGGATGCGTCTGCCGTGGAGGTGCGCGGCGGTCAGTCGAAGAGGTCGCGCAGCACGGCGAGCGACTTCATGGCGGGGAAGTTGGGTATATGTATGCGGTAGTAACTTATCAAGATTTCGGCCAGGCGATTGCGTTCGTCTCTCGACATGCGGAACAGGTGCATGTTGGCGAAGTCCATGCGCATCATCAGGCCCACGAGCGATGACTCGCGCGGGTCGAGGTAGTCGTGGTGAAGCGGCGCGGCTGGGCAGAAGCCGCCGCCGCGCAAGTCGAAGCAGCACCCCGGGGCGTAGCCCTCCAGGTTGGGACGGAAGCCAAGCAGCCGCGACAGGCGCATGAGGAACACGAGGTGGAAATTGGCGAAGCCCGCCGTCGAGGCGTCGAGCCACCGCAGGCTGTCGGCAACGTAGTCGAAAAGCGCTCCCCCCTGCTGTTCGCCGCGCAGCGCATGGCACAGAAACTCGGCTGCGAACATGGCGATGGCCAGTTTGCGGCAGTCGGCGGACAGCGTGGCGTAAGGATAAGTCATGGCCGCGTCCTTGAGCCGTTGCAGTTGCAGCCTCGGCCTTATGTCGCTCTCGATGGCGAGCTGGGTCAGCGGCTGGAAGTACTGCTTCTTTATCCGCGCGTTGGGCTTCTTGGGAATGTTCACGAAGAACTGCACGCGCCCGCATTCCCTCGTGAACATGTCCACCACGAGTTTGCTGTCACCATATTTTATTGAATGGAGCACTATGGCCTCCGTCTTTGTCGTCATATCGTCGGCAAACTTACGGAAAATCCGTGGAATAACTGCGAGGTACATGCAAATTAACGCACGGGAATCGGCGATAGGCGACATGGGGAGTCCGCAGTTTGCGCCTGCTGCGGCCGCATGGGCGCGCCAAATCGGCATGGCGGGGGCACGGAGCGGCCGGGCGGTGACCTCTCCATGCCGCGTGGCACGGATGTGATTGGCGTGGTGCATGATACGGTTAATAAAGCATAAAAAACTGTTGAAAGTCATTCCAAAACAAATTTAGATGATTATCTTTGCAACAATGTAAAACCAAAGGGAGCGTGAATATAATGAAAGAGTCGCGCTTTCGTTAAGTATCTTAATTAAAATGCAAACAAAAAGACTCGTAATCTTGTCTGCAGCATCAGCTTTGCTGTTGACATCGTGTTCAAAACTTGGGTCTCTTTCGGCGGATAATTTCACTGTCGTGCCCGACCCTATGGAAAGCCATGCGGGCGAAGTGCCGGTGACAATCAACGGCGTCTTTCCTGAGAAATACATGAAGAAGAAAGCCGTCGTGACCGTAACGCCCGAACTGCGCTACGGTAACGGACAGGTGAGTCAAGGCACCAGCGCCACGTTCCAAGGCGAGAAAGTTGAAGGCAATGACCAGACCATATCCTATCAGGTGGGCGGCAACTATACTATGAAGTCCACTTTCAAGTATGTTCCGGAAATGCAGAAGAGCGAGCTTTACCTCACTTTCGACGCCAAGATAGGCAAGAAAGAGAAAGAAGTGCCTGATGTGAAGGTGGCCGATGGCGTGGTGGCCACATCGGAATTGGTTTGGCGCACGGTGAAGAGCGCCCAGGCTTGCATCGCTCCCGACACATTCCGCCGCGTAACTGAAGCCAAGCAGGTGGCAAACATCAAGTTCCTCATTCAGCAGGCTAATATCCGCAAGAGCGAGCTGGAGAGCAACTCAGTGGCAGACTTCGTTGATATGCTCAATAAAATCAACGCCGACCGCGAGGGTCTCAACCTGGACAACATAGAGATATCGGCCTATGCCTCTCCCGATGGTGGCGTGGAGCTTAACGACAAGCTTGCCAGCAAGCGTCGTGAGAACACCGAGAAGTATTTGAACGAGCAGCTGAAGAAAGCGCAAATAGGTGACGCCAACGTTGACGCCAAGTACACGGCGCAAGACTGGGAGGGCTTCCAGGAGTTGGTGAAGGCTTCCAACATACAGGACAAGGATGTGATTCTGCGCGTCCTCTCCATGTATCAGGATCCCGAAGAGCGCGAACGCCAGATAAAGAATATGAGCGAAGGATTCCGCGAACTGGCCGATGGCATACTGCCGCAATTGCGCCGTTCACGCATGACCATCAACTACGAGGTGATTGGCCGCGACGACGAGCAAATCATGGAGCAGCTGAAATCTGACCCGACGCAGCTCAGCGTAGAGGAGCTTCTCTATGCGGCCACGCTCGTTGACAACGCCGATGAGCAGGAGCAGATATACAAGACGACCATAGAGACATACCAGAACGACTGCCGCGCCTATAACAATGTGGCTGCCATCGAGTATGCAAAGGGCAATTACGCCGAGGCCAAGAGCTACCTGCAAAAGGCTCTCGCAATAGACTCGAGCTGCGAAGAGGCCAATGCCAACCTCGGACTGCTGGCTTTGGAGGAGGGAGATGTTAAGACGGCTGAGACCTACATGTCGAAGGCTTCCACCATCGAGGGTCTGCCCGAGCTTCTCGGCAACCTGCACTTGGCACAGGGCAACTACGCACAGGCGGAGCAAGACTTCCGGAATGTAAGGTCAAACAGTGCCGCCCTTGCGCAAATCCTGAACAAGAATTATTCCGCCGCGTCCAACACTCTCGTTGGAATCGAGAATCCGGACGCCATGACCGACTACCTCACGGCTATCCTCTATGCGCGCCAAGGCAACAATTCGGAGGCTTCCAATGCACTGAGACGCGCCGTGAGCAAGGATTCGTCGCTGGGTGAGTATGCCGCCAACGACCTTGAACTGGCCAACGTGAGTAAGTAATCGGACACATTCTTTTTCATTTGATTTAAATATCAGTACGGGAGAGAGCGCAGATAATGGGATGTGCCAAACGAGTGGATAAGCGGAGGGGATGCCCCCACACCGCTATAGACGTTCCGCATGGACAGAGAGGGAACGCGCGTCCACAGAGGCAACGCCCATTATGGTGCGCCCTCTCTCTTTCTTTGTCCCTCCACCATTGCCTCGTGGCTCTTGTCGTGGCCTTGACGCTGACAGCGTGCGGCGCGGGTGACGGGCGTTTTCGCATCGAGGGACGCTTCCGGAACCTCAACCGGGGCGAGTTTTATGTCTACAGTCCTGACGGCGGAACGACAGGACGCGACACCATCCATGTGGCCGACGGGCGTTTTGCCTATGAGGTTCCGCTATCCGGAAGGGCCACATTCATACTCATTTTCCCGAATTTCTCGCAGCAAGTGGTCTTTGGCGAGAGCGGAAAAACGGTGAAAGTGAGGGGCGACGCCTCCCACATGCGGGAGATGAAGATAAGCGGCACCAAGGAAAACGAGCAGATGACGGACTTTAGGATGAACGCCAACGGCATGTCGCCCCCCGAGGTTAAAGAAGCCGCCGTCGCTTTCGTGAAGGCCAATCCGCGCTCCCCCGTGAGCGTATATCTCGTTAACCACTATTTGGTGTCGGTTGCCGACCCTGACTATGTAAAAGCCGCCGAACTACTATACGCTATGCTCAAGGAGACACCGGGCAACGGACGTCTCGCCTTGTTTCTCAAACAGGTGGAGTCACTGAAGGCTTCTTCCATTGGCAACCGCCTGCCGCAGTTCTCAGCTACCGACATCGATGGCAACGAGGTTACCCGGAGCAATCTCATGGGCAAGGTAAATGTGGTCAGTGTTTGGTCGTCGTGGAATTACGACAGCCAGAACATGCAACGTTGGTTGTTTGAGTTGAAGCGCGACTATGGCGACAGTCTTGCCGTGGTCAGCGTCTGTGTTGATGCCCGTGTGGCGGATTGCCGCCGCTGGGTTGAGGCCGACTCCATCGATTGGCCGAACATCTGTGACGGCAAGATGTGGGAATCGCCGTTGCTGAGCACCTTTGGTTTGTTCACCGTGCCGGGGAATGTGGTTGCTGATGCCGGCGGGACAATAGTGGCGCGCAACCTCAACACCTCGAAAATGAGGGAGCAGGTGAGGTCTATGTTCGGTGACAATCCTGACGGCGGCAAGCGCTGACGCATCCTGTCGCAGGCTTCGCTGGTGACATCTGCCGCCGCCGCGCGCCGTCATTCCATAAAAAACATACATTGCAATGCTTGTAAAGACATATTGCGCCGCCGTGACAGGCCTTGAAGCCACTACTGTTACCGTTGAGGTGAGCATGTCGCGAGGGGTGTTGTTCCATCTCACCGGCCTGCCCGACAATGCCGTGCGTGAAAGCCACGACCGCATAGTCGCAGCCTTGCAGAACAACGGTTACAAGTTTCCCGTGGCCGACCTGACCGTGAACATGGCTCCGGCCGACCTGCGCAAGGAGGGCAGCGGCTACGACCTTCCGCTTGCCATAGGCATCCTTGCCGCCGCAGGCAAGGTGGAGGGAGGAATGTTGCCGCACTACATGATGATAGGCGAGCTTGGCCTTGACGGCCGTTTGCAGCCCGTGCGCGGCGCGTTGCCCATGGCAATAAAGGCCCGTGCCGACAAGTTCAAGGGACTTATAGTGCCGCATCGGAATGTGCGTGAGGCCGCCGTGGTCAACAATCTCGATGTGTATGGCATGGAAAGCATAGTGGATGTCATTGACTTCTTCAACGGCGGGCAGTCGTTCCGGCCGACGGTGGTGGACACGCGGGCTGAGTTCTACTCCCGGCAGAGCCACTTTGAATGCGATTTTGCCGATGTGCGCGGACAGGAAAGCGTGAAGCGCGCCCTTGAGGTGGCCGCAGCCGGAGGCCACAACATAATAATGATAGGGCCGCCCGGCAGTGGCAAGTCGATGATGGCCAAGCGTCTGCCGTCCATATTGCCTCCGCTGTCGTTGGCAGAGAGCCTAGAGACGACGCAAATCCACAGCGTGGCGGGCAAGCTCAGCCGCGACACGTCGCTCATTTCTCAGCGTCCGTTTCGTGCCCCTCACCATACCATCTCGCCCGTGGCTCTCGTCGGGGGCGGTTCATCGCCGCAGCCGGGTGAGATTTCATTGGCTCACAACGGCGTGCTTTTCTGCGACGAGCTGCCCGAATTCAACCGCAGCGTGCTTGAAGTGCTTCGCCAACCGCTTGAAGACAGGCGCATTACCATATCGCGCTCGAAATATTCGGTGGAATATCCTTGCTCGTTCATGTTCGTGGCATCGATGAACCCTTGCCCCTGTGGCTACTATGGCGACCCCACCCACCGTTGCGTATGCACCCCGACACAACGCCAGCGGTACATGAATCGCATATCGGGGCCGCTGCTCGACCGCATCGACTTGCAGGTGGACATAACTCCGGTGCCGTTCGATGACATCTCGAAAGCCGCCCCGGGCGAGCCCAGCGAGGCCATTAGGGCGCGTGTGGTGAAGGCGCGCGCCGTGCAGGAAGAGCGTTATCGGCCTCACCCCGGCATCCATTGCAACGCCCAGATGACCGAGCGCATGATACACCGTTATGCCGAACCCGATGCCGACGGCATCGACTTGCTGCGCATGGCGATGAAGCGGCTCAGCCTTAGTGCGCGGGCTTACAACCGCATCTTGAAGGTGGCGCGCACCATAGCCGACTTGGACGGCAGCGAGAATGTTGGCACCACGCATTTGGCTGAAGCCATCGGATACCGCAACCTGGACCGCGGCGACTGGGCGGAAAGGGGGATCTGAGTCTTGCTTGCCGGCTCTGCGACGCGGAATGACACTTACAGTCTTTATGTTTTAAGCCAATATCATGCAATGTTTATGAACCGACTGACAATTATCTTAATGCTTTTCATGCCGATGTCCGGCTTGTTGTGCGCTGCGGCCAACTACCCGGACCGCAGTGACTACCTGTGGGTGGCCGTGCCCGACCATGACGATTGGCTCTACGACACGGGCGAACAGGCTGTCGTTGACGTGCAATTCTATAAGTATGGCATACCGCGCGACGGCGTTGTGGAGTATTCAATAGGCGGCGACTGCCTGCCCGACGACACATGGGGCAGCGTGGAGATGAGGCGCGGGCGAGCCACGATAGACATGGGCACCAGCCTGAAACCGGGCTTCCGCGACTTGCGCCTGCGCACCATGGTGGATGGAATCACCTACAAACATCACATAAAGGTGGGTTTCGGCGTTGACAGCATCAAGCCTTACACCGATGAGCCTGCCGATTTCCGCGCTTTCTGGGATTCCACGTTGGATGAGGCGGCGCGCTTCCCTCTCAAATACACCAAGGAGCCTGCCCCTCAATATTCCAATGACAAGGTTGAGGCATGGCTCGTGAAGTTGCAGCTCGACAGCCGTGGACGCTCTCTGTATGCCTACCTGCTCATGCCCCGCGATGCCGCTCCGGGCTCATGTCCCGTGGTGCTGACGCCTCCTGGAGCGGGCGTCAAGACCATCAAGCGGGTGGACGAGGGGATGTATTACCCGGAGAACGGGCTGATACGCCTTGTGACCGAGATTCACGGCTTGGATCCGCGCCTGCCCGAAACCACTTTCGATGACATCCGCTCCGCCTTTGACAGCCGCGGCAACGGCTACTTGTGGCATGGTCTCGACAGCCGCGACAGCTACTACATGCGCCATGTGTATGCGGGTCTTGTGCGCTGCATCGACTTGCTCGTGTCGCTGCCCGAATGGGACGGCACCAATGTCGTGGTGCAGGGAGGCAGCCAAGGCGGTGCCTTGGCCATTGTGGCTTCCGCGCTCGACCCCCGCGTCACGCTCTGCGTGGCCAACCATCCGGCCTTGAGCGACATGGCTGCGGGCAGCGTCGGGCTTACCGGTGGCTACCCGCACTTCTCGGCCGACAAGGGAATGTTTACTCCGGAAAGGGTGCGCACCATGGCTTACTATGATGTGGTGAACTTTGCGCGCTATGTGAAGGCCACCACTTTCTTGACTTGGGGCTACAATGACGACACGTGTCCGCCAACCACTACCTATGCCGTATGGAATACCCTTGCCTGTCCAAAGGAAAGCTTGATAACGCCAATCAACGAGCATTGGACATCGGATGCCACCGACCGCGCCCAGCTTGATTGGATTATTGAGAAAATAAGAGATAGCCGCTGAGCTGTGCCCGACCGTCTGTGTCGGGCGGAAAGGATGATGGCGTGACAGTAAAGAATGTTTACAAACGAGGGAGTCGAAAGGCAACGGCTGCCGAATCACATTGCAAAACAGGCCGTTTCGCAGCCCGAAACGGCCTGTTTTGGAGGATGAAATGGTGTGTTTTACGAACTAAAACGGCACATTCCGCAAACTGCCTGGAAACCAAACAATTGCGCTGCGCTCCGAAAAGGCGGCGGAAAAGGTGCGTGCGCTGTGAAATTTCTTTACAAAATACGGCTTCCGCAGTAAGACTTGCGCGCAAGGCCTGACATTCTGCTGAGGCCATAGAGGGCATTCATGTAAAAAGAAAGGGGCAAAGCCGCTGTCCGCAGCCTTGCCCCTTGGATTGAATCTATTCGAATCCCTTAGAATTTTGCCATTTTTATTGCGTCCACGGCACACTCGTCACCCTTGTTGCCCAATCGTCCGCCGCTGCGGTCAGCGGCCTGTTGGTGGTTCTCCGTGGTGAGAAGACCGTAGATGATGGGTATCTCGCTGATAGTGTTTAGGTGGGCGATGCCGGCTGTCACTCCCTGACAGATGTAATCGAAATGCGGTGTCTCCCCGCGTATCACGCACCCGAGTATTATCACGGCATCGTAGTTGCCGTTGAGAGTCATTTGGCGCGCACCGTAAATAAGCTCAAAACTGCCCGGCACGGTCTTCACATGAATGTTCTCCGGCAATGCTCCGTGCTTTTCGAGTGTGCTCACGGCACCTTGCAAAAGAGCCCCCGTTATGTCTTTGTTCCACTCTGCCACAACGATGCCTATGCACATATTGCTTGCGTCGGGCACGTTTGCCGAGTCGTAATCCGACAGGTTATGAAGTGCTGTTGCCATGGTTACTCAGCCGAAGCCCGTTCAATATACTTGTCAATTGTCTGGTATTGTATGGAGTTGAAGTACTTGGACTTCACTTCATTATACAGCTTCAGGGCCTCGCTCTTCTTGCCTTGGCTCTCCAATATTTCGCCGGCTTGAATCAGGAATGTGGGCGACAGGCTGTTGTTGTCGGCTTTGCGGGCGGCGTTGGTGAGGTGTTTCACCGCCTTGTCGAGCTGCTCCAGATGGGCATAGGCATTGCCAAGGGCACCCTCGGCAGCGGGGCTTATCATCTGGTCGCCGCATAGGCTGAACTTCTCAAGATAGCCAACGGCTTCCGTCCACTTGTCCAGCTGCGCATAGCACAGGCCCGCATAGAGGTTGGCGAGGTTGCCGGCATCGGTGCTTCCGTAGTCGGAGGCTATGTTTATGAAGCCGGCATAGCCTATGCTGTCGCCGTTGAGGGCCAGTTCATACTGCCCCATGCTGAAATACTCCTGCCCCTTGGCCAGCAAGGTGCTGGCTTTCTCCTGCCTTGGCGCGGCCACGTAATTGTTGTAAACTATTATTCCGGCGATGATAACAATCACAGCTATCAAGCCACCGGCGATGGCTTTCTTGTACTTGTCGAAGAAAGTCACTGTGACGATGGCGTTTCCCGCATTGGGAAGTTCGCCCTGCTTTTTGTCTTTTGCCATTATTGTTTGTCGTTTTTACGCTACATAAAATTGCGTGGCAAAATTAATTATTTTATTGGATATGGTGAAATTTATCATTGACTTTTTTCGTATATCAATGGCAAAACACGTAACTTTGCAGTTGATTAGCCAATCGCCAAGGGATGATTCTTCAGAAAATTTCAATCATAAATTACAAGAACATAAAGGCCGCCAGCTTGCAGCTGTCGCCCGGGATAAACTGTCTCATCGGCCACAACGGCGCGGGAAAGACCAACGTCATTGACGCGGTGTATTACCTCTCGTTCTGCCGCAGCGCGCAATGTCCGGTCGACTCGCAGGTGATAACCCACGGGCAGGATTACTTTATGATTGAGGGCGTCTACCGCTCCGACGATGGCGAGCCGATAGACGTGTATTGCGCCATGAAGCGGGGCTTCAAGAAGCACTTCAAGCGCAACAAGAAAGAATACCGCCGCCTGTCGGAGCACATCGGGCTGATACCGCTGGTGGCCGTCGCCCCCGGCGACTCGCTGCTCATAGACGGCGGCAGCGAGGAACGGCGGCGGCTGATGGATGTCGTGATTTCGCAATACGACCGTGCCTACATAGATGCCCTTGGCCGATACAACAAGGCCTTGGCGCAACGCAACGCCATGCTCAAGGCCGAGGCTGAGCCCGACTCTGAGCTGTTGGACATATTGGAAGAGCAGATGGCTGCGGAGGGAGAGGCCATCGCCGCCGCCCGCGAGGCTTTCGTCAAAGAGCTGGCGCCGGTGTTCCGGGAGTTCTATGCCGACATATCATCGGGGCGCGAGAGCGTGGGAATAGCCTACGACACCCACTGCCACCGAGGCCCGCTGCTGGACGTCATCCGCCGCGACCGCGCCAAAGACCGCGCCGTGGGTTACTCTCTGCACGGCATCCACCGCGACGACCTTGGCTTTACGCTCGGCGGCCATCCCATGAAGCGCGAGGGAAGCCAGGGGCAGAGCAAGACATTCGTGGTGGCGCTGAAGCTGGCTCAGTTCGACTTCCTGCGTCGTGCCGCATCGAAAGACACGCCTTTGCTGCTGCTCGATGACATCTTTGACAAGCTCGATGCCGCCCGTGTGGAGCGTATCGTAAGCATTGTGGGCGGCGATGGTTTCGGCCAAATATTCATAACCGACACCAACAGGGAGCACATCGACCGCATATTGCGCGGCTGTTCGCATGACTACAACATTTACAGTGTGGACAACGGTGAAGTGAAGGAGGTGAGCTATGTTTAAGCGCGAAGTGCAATCGATAGGCGACCTCATCATGCGCAACCTGCGCCACCAGGGACTCGAGGCACCACTGTTGCAGAAAAGGCTTGTCGAGGCGTGGCCATCGGTGGCGGGAAATGCCGTCGCACGCTACACCCTGAACACTTACATAGTCAACCAGACACTCTACGTGAGGCTGTCGAGTCCCGCATTGCGCGCCGACTTGAGCATGAGGCGGCAGTATTTTGTAGATCGTCTCAACGCCGCTGTGGGCAGTCAGGTGATTGCCGACATACGTTTTTGCTGACTCTTTGCGCCTTGTCTTGGCAGGCCAAAGCGCGGAGACGGAGCACGGAGCGTGTGGTTTCGCTCCATGAGGATGGCGAGCCGGGTGCCAAGGGCGGGTGTCTGCGCCGTAGTTGGTGGGCAAAAACAGTGGGATGACATGAAAGATAATGACAGAATGATGGATGGCGAGATGCGTTTTGATGATACGCCAGCCGACTTTTTTGCTGAGTTGGAGACTGTGGCGAGCATGGCCACCGCCGATGTAGCGCGGGGCTACGATGCCCTTGGCGTGGTGTTCCATCGCGTTGTCGACCAGGCTTTGGCGCGTAACGACGTGGCTTTTGCGGGCTTGTTTGCCAAGGTTGACTACTTGTTGAAGGAGCATTCTGCCGACCCGGTGCTGTCGCGCCGTGTCAATGCCACCCGCGACCGCCTGCGCCACCGCCACGACCTGCCTCAGACCGTCTTGCGCCGCCATTTCCCTTACGACCTGAAAAACGTCTGTCGCTTCGTGACTCTTGTCTGCGGGCGCGCGCCGTTGCCACCGGCGTTGGCTTCCGCCCTGCCCGCAGCCGACATTGAAGACACTGTCGGCGAACTGCTGTCGCCATGCCTGCGAGTGATTGTCGACAGGGTGGAGGATACCATTGCAGACGTGACCACTGAGCGCGGAGCGGCGTTGCGCGTTGATTTCTCCGGCCCGTGGGCCGATGTTTGTCCCTTGCTTTCACCCGGAAGCCAACTCAACCTTGTCCGTCCTCGCATGGAGGCGGGGCTTGTCCGCCCGGAGCTTGCCATCTTCGAGCCTGACTATCTTGTTGACATCTCGGCCATAGCCGCCTGTTTTGAGCATTATGGTTGCTCGCCATTCACTTATCTTCTCAACAAGATAAAGCCCGCGCCGCAGTCTGCCCACATATTGCTCGGCAATTTCTCGGGTCTAATGCTCGATGAGGCCGTGCATGGGCGTGAGCGTCCTTACGCCGACAGCGTGGCCGACTTCTTCCGGCATAACGCCATAGCCATAGCCGCATGCGAGGATCTTGACGCCTCTTTCCACCGTGAGGCCACGGCGCAGCGCGCCAACATCTGGCGTGCCCTGCGCTCCGTGCTGCCTGCCGAGGTGGCGGCTTACGACCATAGCGAGGCCATGCTTGAGCCATCGTTCTTCTGCGAGGCGTTGGGGGTGCAAGGGCGCATGGACTTCCTGCAGCTTGGCGACGGTCGCCGCGGGCAATGTGTGCTGATGGAGCAGAAGTCGGGCAAAGGCGCGTTTCCGCCCGGTCCCAATCCCGACACGCCCCGCTTGCAGGAGAAGCACTATGTGCAGTTGCTGCTCTACATGGCCGTCTTGCGCTATGGCTGCGGCATAGCCAACGCCGACATACAGGCATTCCTGCTCTATTCGCGCTATGCCAACAGTCTTGTCAAGGTGGGGCCCGCACCCGACCTGCTGCGCCGCGCTATCATGCTGCGCAACCGTATAGTGCGGTGCGAGCTGTGGTATGCCGGCGGCGGCATTTCCGTCTTGGAGCGCCTTACGCCCGATTCTCTTAATGATAACCACGTGTCGGGGCGGCTGTGGCAACAGTACACGCGCCCGCAGATAGAGAGTTTGCTGTTGCCGGTGCGGCGTGCCACGCCATTGGAGCGGGCGTATTACTTCCGCTTTATGACATTTCTGGAGCGTGAGCACCTGCTTTCCAAGGTGGGCAACAAGACGAAAGAGAACTCGGGCTTTGCCGCAAAGTGGCACGACACCCTTGACGAGAAGCTCCGTGCCGGCAACATTTACTGCGCATTGGCCATCGTCGCGCTCCGGCCCGACCCTGAGACAGGCATTGGTGTGGCTGCCGTTGAGTTGGCTTTCGGAAATGGCGTAAATGCCGAGGCGGCCAACTTCCGCCCGGGCGACATCGTGGTGCTGTATTCCTACAGGCGCGGTCTCGAGCCTGACGTGCGGCGCGGCCCCGCCATGCGTGCCACCATCACTGCCATCACCACCGCGCGCCTTGTGCTGAGCCTGCGCAGTCCGCAGACCGATGCCCGTGTGTTCAATCGTCCGCAAGACCATTGCTGGGCCGTGGAGCACGACCTCTTCGAGACATCGTTCACCGCACTCTACCGCGCCATGCACGCTTTCCTGTCCGCACCCGCGCCGCGCCGCGACCTCATCCTGTGCAGGCGGAGGCCTGATGTCGGCGCGCCTACGTCCTTGCGTCGCGACAGCGGGGCTTTCAACGACCTTGTGCGCCGTGCCATGCAGGCGCGTGATTTCTTTATTGTGATAGGCCCTCCGGGCACCGGCAAGACTTCGTTTGCCATGCTCAATATTCTGCGCGAGGAGCTGTCGGATTCCGCTTCGTCCGTGCTCTTGATGGCATATACCAACCGCGCGGTCGATGAGATGTGCTCGAAGCTCTCCGAGAGCGGCATCGACTTCGTGCGAATGGGTTCGTCGGCAGCTTGTGCCGAGCCTTTCCGCGACCACCTTTTGGAGCGGCGCGCGGCCTCGTGCGCCAATGTCGGTGAGGTCCGGAGGCTGATAGTCGGAACGCGCGTGTTCTGTGCCACCACCTCGGCTCTCAACGCCAATCCGGCATTGCTGGCCATGAGAGACTTCAGTCTGGCCATCGTGGACGAGGCATCGCAGATACTTGAACCCCACATCGTGGGATTGCTGAGTGCCACTGCGGGCGGAATGGTGTCCATCAGACGCTTTGTGCTCATCGGCGACCATAAGCAGTTGCCGGCCGTGGTGCAGCAGACACCGGCCGAATCGCGTGTCGCCGACCCGCAGCTTCAGGCCATAGGCCTTTCCGACTGCCGCGATTCGCTTTTCGAGCGCATGTTGCGTGCCTATCGTGACGACCCGTCGGTGGTCTATATGCTTACCAGGCAGGGGCGTATGCACCGTGACATTGCCGCTTTCCCCAGCCGTGCTTTCTACGCCGGGCGGCTGAGCGTGGTGCCGTTGGCGCATCAGGAACGCTCTCTTCCACCCCATGTGGCGTGTGACGATGTGGCACGCCGCATGGTCGAAGACTGCCGCGTGGCTTTCGGGTCGGTACAGCCCGGCGGGGATGACGCTTCCGACAAGGTGAACACGGCGGAGGCTCGGGTGATTGCCGAAGTGGTGGATGCCGTGAGACGCCTGCATCCTGACGATTTCGACCCTGCCGTGACCGTGGGCGTGATAGTGCCCTACCGCAACCAGATTGCCGCTGTGCGTGAGGCCATGGCGCGCTGCGGGGGCGACGGATTGGAGCGTGTCACCATCGACACGGTGGAGCGTTACCAAGGCAGTCAGCGCGATGTGATTGTCTATGGCTTCACCGTGCGCAAGCGTTATCAACTCAATTTCCTTGCGGCCAACGTGTTCCGGGAAGACGGCGAGCCGATAGACCGCAAGCTGAACGTGGCAATGACACGTGCGCGCGAGCATCTCGTGATGGTGGGCAACGCGCCACTGCTCTGCCGGAACGCCGTGTTCGCGAAGCTCATCGAGGAGCTGCGCCTGTCCGGGTGCTATTTCGATTGCGGCACTGAGTGTGGAAACAGGTATGATGGATAAGTGGGCAACGGGCTGCGGAAAATGTTTTTTGAGTCGGTTGGTGTCGGTGGCGATTGTTCGTTTGCTGCATGTCGGCCTGTCAGCCGTGCTGCCGCCTGACGACCGAAGGCTCTCGGTTTGCGCCGTTCGGTGGGATAGCGTGGCGTAGCTTTGCGCCGCTTTCCGGCATGTCGCGTTTCTTCGTGGGCGCACGCGTCGGCGAATCCTTCGGCGCGCTCATCATTGACGGCTTACGGAATGACGGCTGTCGCATCCCATCAGTAGGCCGGGCGTTCCACCGCGGCAATTGTCATGTGCAAGAGTTAAACCTCTGTTTCTTTGATGTGAGGTTCGGTCTGCGGCGGCTCATGGCGGCTTTCATCGGCTGAAGCGTTGATGCCGGCCGGCGTTTCGGGCGTTGTCGTGGGCTGTCGCGTGCCGTCGCCGCATGGTGGCTGGCCGCTCCGGGCAGCGTCGGCGAGCCTTTTCTTTATGTCGGCTATCTTTGCCATGCGGTCGAAGCTGTAAGTGCGGCAGTGGCGGTCGATGAAGTCGAACATGGCCAACGCTCTACGCAGCATCTCTCCGCGTTCCGGACTGGGGGTCAGTCCGGCCTCGGTGTAGTATAGTTCGGCCAGCATCTCCATGCGTTCGGCGCGCTCCTCTTTTGGGTGGCGTGCGAATGTCTCCATCACCTCGTCCATGGTGGCGGTGCGGTAGAAAGCATACGGCCCTACATATTGGTCGTACATGGTCTTTATCTCCTCCCTCTGCCTTGCCGTGTCTTTCTTCAGCATCAGTTCGAGCGCTTCCGCAAACTCGCGGATTAGGCGCATTATGTAGTCTCGTTTCAGCATGGTCGTGTCGCTTTTGTGTGCGTGGCAGTGTCTCCCGACTGCAAAAATAATGAAAAAAGTCTGCCCGGCAAAGCCTTTGCCGGGCAGACTTTCAGGCGTGTGCCGCTGCCGCTGCGCCGGATTCAGAGGCACATCTCGAATATCTTCTCTATGTCTTTCTGTGCGAGGGGTTTGAAGCCGGGCAGCACTCCACCGCCGCAGGCCTTGCGGGCCATTGTCGGGAAGTCGTCGGCTTTTATGCCAATCTCTGTGAAAGAGCTGCTCAGGCCGAGCGTGTCAAAAAGGAATTCCGACAGTTTCGCAATGCCCTGACGGGCTGTCTCCATGGGAGTCATGTCGCCGCCTACGCTAAACACGTTGGTGGCGAACTGCACATACTTGCTCACCGTGGTGTCGTCGAGGCAGTATTCCATCCAGCGCGGGGTGAGGATGGCAAGGCCGAGGCCGTGCGTAATGTCATATATGGCCGACAGCTCGTGCTCCATGGGGTGGCAGCTCCATGCCTGCCGCTTGCCGCCGTCGACGAATCCGTTGATGGCCCACGACGAAGTCCACATCAGGTTGGCGCGCGCCTCATAGTTGTCGGGCTCACTCATCGCTACAGGAGTGTATTTCACGATGGTCTTCATCATCCCCTCCATGAAGCAGTCGAGCATGTAGAGGTCTGTCTCCATGTTGAAATACACCTCAATGATATGTGACATCATGTCGGCCGCTCCGCACGCCGTCTGGTACGGGCTTACGGTGAAGGTGTTCGTCGGGTCAAGGAATGACACCTTGGGCAGCAGCGGTCGTTCCATGCGCCCTATCTTGTCTTTGGTCTCGGGGTTGCTGATTACGCCCCCGGTGTCCATTTCCGAGCCGGTGGCGGCGAGCGTGAGGATGGTCACTATGGGCAGCGCGCGCTCCACAGGCGCCCACTTCTCGCTGAAGAAGTCCCATGCGTCGTGGTCTGTGCAGGCTGCCGCCGCCATCCATTTCGTGGCGTCTATCGTGGAGCCTCCGCCCACGGCGAGCAGCACGTCGATGTTGTTGTCCTTGCACATCTGCGCGCCGCGGCGCACGGAATCGACGCGCGGGTTGGGCTCTATGCCCGAAAGCTCATGTACCTCAAGCCCGGCCTTCGACAGTTCGGACATCACCTTGTCGTACAGTCCGATTTTCTTTATGGAGCCGCCGCCGTAGGTGAGCAGCACCCGGCGTCCATACTTGGCAAGCTCCTCGCCCAAGTGCCCGAGTTGGTCTTTGCCGAAATACACCTTTACAGGAATGTCGTAAACAAAGTTGTTCATTTTTCTTGTCTTTTTCTTTTTATGGTTTTCCTTGCCGACTGTGGCGCAGCGTTGCGCTGCGGAAGCCTTGTCGGTGTGTCGCGGCCTCTGTTTCCACCATGCAAAGTTAAGGCATATTTGCCAATGGCCGCGCATACGGATTACATGTTGATTTATACTTTTTACATTGTTTGCATTTCTTCATGAGTTTTTATGGCGTTTTTGCCGGAGCGGTCAGCCCCGGACGATTGACTGTTGCGGTGGGCTTTGCGATGGATTTTGGACGGCGTTTTTTGTAAATATTATTTACTTGTTCTCCCTTTTGCGGGCGAATCGCTAACTTGTTGTGGTTCAACATGTTGGCGTTATGCGCCATTTTGCCTTGCGAAATGGCCTATTTCATCGTGTGAAAC
>CAZKMT010000048.1:0-16466 GCA_964554115.1 uncultured Prevotella sp. | reverse complement strand
ATGTTTACAATATTGCTTGCCGAAAAGCGGCGGCTGCCGTATGGCGTTCCAAAACGATGCGTTTCGCGCCGAGAAACGCCCTGTTTCGTCCTCTGAAACGGGTCGTTTTGCAAGCCAAAACGGCATGTCTTGCAAACCGTCTGAAAACCAGCTGTTTATGATGCGTTACAGAATGCGGCGGCAAGGGCGGCATGTCTTGCGAAATATCTTTACAAAGCGCACGGATTTCCGATGCAAGGCAGGTGCAAAAGGAGTATGCCGTGAATTGCTTTTGGGAACATCACGGATGTCCGTTTAATGAAATTCAAGAGAGGGTGAAAATCGTTTTGTGCGAAATTGGAGAGGGCGTTTTAAAGGGCTTTGCCGCTTTTTTTGTAACTTTGCGCACGGAAAGGTTTTTCGCCGGTATTGCCATTGGCAAGAAGCCGGATGGAAAGGACAACACACACTCACCTACAACGACGCGGCATGATATACGTGAGAGACAAAGGCAGGATGTGCAACAACATGTTGCAATACGGACATGTGTACGCATGGGCGAGGGAACACGGACGCGAGTCAGTGTCGATGCGCTTCTGCCACAAGTATCCTTACTTCGCCATAAGCAGTGCCGCGCATCACAATTTCCTCACCTACGCAATGGCCAAGTACAGTGCCAAGTGCGGACTGATGCCTGTCGTCAGCTTCAATACTCCTGACGAGGACACGACGGACAAAGAGCGCGTCATGCTCATGAGCCGCAACGTTATGGTGGAGGGGTGGTACGTCAGGTTCTACGACTTGTTCGCGAAGCACAAGGCGGAGATACTGAAGCTGTTCGCTTTCAAGCCCTCCATCGCAGGCAAGGTGGAGAAATTCATGGCAAGAGTGACCGCGGACGGCGACCTGCGGCTGGGCTTGCATGTCAGGCGTGGCGACTACAAGACATGGCATGGTGGCAAGTATTTCTACGATGATGCCACTTACGCCGGCTTCGCGCGGCAATTTGCCGCCCTGCATGGCGGCAGGCGCCTATGCGTGTTCGTGTGCGGCAACGACCCGTCGCTCGATGAAGACTGCTACACCGGGGCATTGGGTGGCGCGACAGTGGTCTTTGCCCACGGCAACCCTGCCGAGGACTTGTGCCTGCTGTCAGAATGCGACTACATAATGGGAGCGCCGAGCACGTTCTCACTCGTGGCCTCAATGTACAACGACAGGCCGTTGTGCTGGCTCGAAGACGCCAAGGCAAAGCTCGAGCTTTCGCATTTCAAGAACTTTGACACGCTGTTCCGCGTCATCAAATGACACGCCTGCGCTTTGCCTCTGCCACGTTTGTAAACTTTGTTTGCTGTCATGCGCCATGCGTATGCAATCTTTTCGCCTTGAAAAGAAGTGGCGCGCCGGTTCGCCTGCCATGGTTGTCGTGTGGCTCATTCATATTATTTAAACTTGTTGGAAAGCAAATTTACGGAAATAATGTTTAACTTTGCCCATTATTCATACATAAAGCGAATGGAGAAATGAAAAGGATGGCATTAATGTGTGCTGCGCTGTTTGTTGCCGCCACCGCTGCGATGGCTGGCGCCAAGCTGGAACTCAAGAGCATAACCCAGGGTGACTTCGCGGGCGAGAGCATGTCGAAGCTGACTCCCATGGCCGATGGCGAGACATATGCCCGCATAAGCGATGACAAGACCAAGGTTGTGAAATATTCGTTCAAGACCGGCAAGCAAGAGGCAGTGCTGTTTGATGTCGCCACAGTCAGGGGCGCGAAGATAGACAAGGTTGACGGCTATATCATGAGCCCCGACGGAACCAAGATGCTTATACAGACGCAGACCGAACCTATCTACCGGCGTTCGTTCACGGCGGTGTACTATATCTACGACATCGGCAACAACAGCATGGTGCCCCTGTCCGACGGAGGGCCGCAGCAGGTTCCGATGTTCTCCCCCGACAGCAGGCAGATAGCTTTCGTGCGCGACAACGACATATACCTCGTCAAGTTGCTTTACGACAATGCCGAAAGCCGGGTTACCAACGACGGCAAGCGCAACGAGATAATCAACGGCATACCGGATTGGGTCAATGAAGAGGAGTTTGCGACGAATCAGAGCATGGTGTTTACGGCAGACAGCAGGCAGATATGCTGGATAAAGTACGATGAGACGGCGGTGAGGGAATACCCGTTGCAACTTTTCGGAGGAGCCAGTCCGTCGCTCGATGAATATGCCTTATATCCCGGCATCCAAACGTATAAGTATCCGAAGGCGGGCGAGGCAAATTCCAAGGTGTCTGTGTGGAGCTTCGACATAAAGTCGCGCCAGACGCGCCAGATGCAGCTTCCGCTCGATGCCGACGGCTACATACCTCGCATAAAAATGACCAGCGACCCGACCAAGGTGGCCGTGTTCACCATGAACCGCCACCAGGACAACCTGTCGATATATATGGTTAACCCGCTGTCTACGGTGTGTCAGCTTGTCATCCAAGACAAGGTGGACAAGTATATAACGTTGGACGCCATGTCGTCTGTGATGCTTACAGACAACCATATCCTCATGCCCAGTGACCGCGATGGCCACATGCGACTCTATCTATACACCATGGGAGGGCAGCTCAAGCGTAAGATAGGCAACGGCGACTGCGAGATTACCGATGTCTATGGCTACAACGAGGCCACGGGCGATGTGTATTATGCCGCAAATGAAGACGGCCCGCAGGACAGGCAAGTATATGTGTCGCATGAAAACGGCAAGACAGAGCGGCTCACCAACCAGCCCGGATGGAACAACGCCACGTTCAGCTCAAACTTCAAATACTTCCTGAATGTATGGAGCGACTTGAATACCCCCGAGGTCTACACGCTCCGCAACAATTCCGGGAAGACGTTAGCCACGCTTATAGACAATGAGCAACTGAAAGAAAAGCTGGCCTCCTACGACCTCGGCTCGCGTGAGCTGTTTTCGTTCACCACGTCAGAGAATGTGACCCTCAACGGGTGGATGGTGAAGCCGGCGGATTTCGACGCATCGAAGCGTTATCCCGTTATAATGTTCCAATATGGCGGCCCGGGCAACCAGCAGGTAATCAATGGCTGGAGGATAGGCATGTGCGGACAGGGCGCCGTGCTTGAGCAGTACATGGCACAGCAGGGATATGTCGTGGTGTGCGTGGACAACCGGGGAACAGGCGGACGCGGTGCGGATTTCGAGAAATGCACTTACCTGCGCCTTGGTGAGCTTGAGGCCAGAGACCAAGTGGAAACGGCACTGTGGCTGGGTCGGCAGTCGTATGTCGACAAGGACAGGATAGGTATATGGGGATGGAGCTATGGCGGCTGGAACACCCTTATGAGCATGAGCGAGGGGCGCTCTGTGTTCGCTGCGGGCGTGGCGGTGGCCCCTCCAACCAACTGGCGTTTTTATGACACGGTTTACACGGAACGGTATATGCGCACCCCGAAGGAAAATCCGTCGGGATATGACGAGGTGAACCCTATCGCAAGGGTGGGTATGCTCAGCGGCGCATTGCTCATCTGCCATGGTCTGGCCGACGACAACGTGCACTTCCAGAACACAGCCGAATACACCGAGGCGCTCGTGCAGGCAGACAAGGACTTTAAGGAGAATATATACGTTAACCGCAACCACGGCATAAGCGGGGGCAACACCCGCAATCACCTGTTCCGCCAGATAGTGAACTTTTTCAATGAGGAGATGCGCTGAAACAGCACATTTTACTTGATAATGATGACTACAATAAACTAACATAGAAAGAAATGAAACAAATTGTGAGCGCTTTAGCCTTGGCTTTGATGTTGGTTCCGGCATCGGTGGATGCCAAGGCCACGAAGAAAAAGGCGGAAAAGAAAATGTCTGCATTGGAAATAATAGACAAGGTGAACGGCCACTGGCAGGCCGCCAACAAGCCTGAGGTGAATGCCTTTTGGGACAATGCCGTGTATTTCACAGGCAACATGGAGGCATATAGACTGACAGGCAATGCCAAGTACTTGGAATACAGCGATAAATGGGCTCGTCACAACAAGTGGAGCGGCGCCACGGAGCCGGATCCGGCAAAGTGGCAGTACAAGACTTACGGCGAAGGCCAGCAGCACGTGCTGTTTGGTGACTGGCAAGTGTGCTTCCAGACTTACCTTGACATGTATGCAATGAACCCCGACCCATATAAGATTGAACGCGCCACAGAGGTGATGACGCGCGAGAGCCTGATGCTGGAAAATGACTTCTGGTGGTGGATAGACGCCTTTTATATGTCGATGCCGGTAATGACGAAGATGTACAAGGCCACGGGCAACACGATGTATCTCGACAAGCTGTACGACAACTTCAAGTATGCCGATGACAAGCTGTACGACACGGAGGCACACCTGTACTACCGCGATGCAAAGTACATTTATCCGAATCATGCCACGGACAAAGGCAACAAGGACTTCTGGGCACGCGGCAATGGCTGGGCATTGGCCGGCATGGCAAAGGTGCTGGCCGACATGCCTGCCGACTGCCGATACCGCAGCGTGTTCGTGGAGCGTTTCCGTCAGTTGGCCGATGCTGTGGCCAAGTGCCAGAGTAAGGATGGCTATTGGACACGTTCCATGCTCGACGAGAGTCAGGCCGAGGGCCCGGAGACCAGCGGAACGGCACTGTTTGCTTACGGCTTGCTGTGGGGAATGAACAACGGACTGCTCGACAGGGCTGTTTACGGCACGGTGGCAGACAAGGCTTGGGCATACCTTTCATCAACGGCACTGCAAGACGACGGTTCGATAGGCTATGTGCAGCCCATCGGCGAAAAGGCCGTGAAAGGTCAGAAGCTGACTGCCTCTGACGTAACAAACTTTGGCACTGGAGCTTTCTTGCTCGCCGCTTGTGAGAGAGTGCGCTACGATGACGGCAGCGTGTTGCCTGCCGACAGCAAGGCTTTCGTTGTTTCCGTAGCCAATCCGGGAACCACATTTAGACAGGAAGTGGTCGAGATACCCGCCGATACGGTTTACCACAAACTGGGAATCAGCGGCGGAAGGCAGTTCAGGGTGCTCAATGCCGTCGGGCAGGAGGTGGCTTACCAAATTACGTATGACGGCAAGGTGCTTGTCGATGTCGCCGTCCGGCCGTCAGGCAAGGCGGAATACACCTTTGAAAAGGGTATGCCGAAGACTTTCGTGAATGCCTGTTATGGAAGAATGTATCCGGAGCGTGTGGATGACATCGCCTGGGAGAACGACCGTGGGGCATACCGGTGCTACGGCCCGGCGTTGCAGCGCACAGGCGAACGGTCGTTTGGTACCGATGTGTGGATAAAGAACACTCCATCATTGGTAGTGGAGCAGCGTTATTATACTGAGAATGTCAATGCGGGAAGGATTGCAGAGCTTAGGAAATCAGACCCAGCGGCCGCCGATTCTGTCAACATGCTCACCAGCTATCACTTTGACCAGGGCAACGGTCTCGATTGCTACAAGGTGGGGCCGACGCTCGGCTGTGGCACGCCTGCCTTGATGGATGGTGACAACATAGTGTTCCCATATTGCTACAAGGATTACGAGCTGCTTGACAACGGCCCGCTACGCTTCACGGTTAAGTTGGTATATAATCCATCGGAGTATAAGACCGATGCCAATGTGGTCGAGAATAGGTTGTTGAGTCTCGACAAGAATTCCAACTTCAACAAGATGACGGTCTGGTACGACAGTCTGACTGTACCGGCTGAGCTGGGCGTTGGCGTGGTGCTCCATACCGAAGATGTGGACAATGTGGTGATAGGCAGCGACTATGTGCAATATGCAGACCCCACCGACAACCCCACGGCACAGAACTTCCAGATTTACGTGGCGGCTTTGTTCCCGAATGGTGTCACGACGACGAAGAAACTGTTGTACGACAATCCGGTGAATGGTGCGGCAGGCCACGCCCTCGGTATCGTGAGCGATTATGAGAGCGGGCAGAAATACACCTATTACTTCGGGTCGGCATGGAGCAAGTACGACTGCCGCAGTCAGCAAGAGTGGCAGTGTCGCGTGGACTCTTTCCTCGCCAATCTCAAGGCACCCTTGTCTGTCGAAATAAAATAAGATGAGGAGAGCCATAGTGATGGGAGCTTCCTCTGGCTTAGGCTTCGAGGTAGCAAAGATATTGTTGGACGACGGGTGGCAGATAGGCGTTGCCGCCCGTCGTTCTGACTTGTTGATGCAGTTGGCTGCAATCAATCCGGAGAGGGTGAAGGCGGAGACCATTGATGTGACAGAGGCTGATGCCGATGACAGGCTCATGCGGCTTGTCGATAGTGTCGGAGGCATGGACTTGTATTTCCATGCATCCGGCTTCGGGCATTTGAACAAGGAACTTGATGCCGACATAGAAATGTCGACGGTTGCGACCAACGCTGATGGTTTTGTGCGCATGGTCGGGGCGGCTTTCCGCTATATGGCCGCGCACGGTGGCGGGCACATTGCCGCCATTTCGTCGATAGCGGGAACGAAAGGGCTTGGGGCCGCTCCGGCTTATTCGGCCACAAAGTCTTTCCAATCCACGTATTTGCAGGCTTTGGAGCAACTGTCGCACATGCGTGGGCTTGGCATAATCGTCACCGATTTCAGACCGGGCTTCGTTGACACTGCGTTCCTCGGCGGTTGCCCGCGTTATCCCATGATGATGCGCCCCCGGGCTGTGGCCCGCGGCATGGCCAATGCCCTCTATGCCCGCAGGCATGTGGTGGTGATGGATTGGCGGTGGCGGGTGGTCACGGCTCTTTGGCGTGTGATTCCCAATGCCCTTTGGCGCATGATGAAAGTAGGGTGAAGAAGTCACGCATAGGCGTGGTCACGTGCTTATTTCGCCGCGTATGTCGCGGCACATGTAATGGTGAACGGCATCTTGGTCGGCAAATCGCGCCTGCAAGTACATCAGCTTTGTTACGGCGCTTTCCACGGTGCTGTCGCATCCGCTGATTACGCCTGCCGACTTAAGTTGGTAACCTGTGTCATAGCGCCCCATTTCCACGCGCCCAGCCATACATTGGCTGATGTTTATCACATTTTTTCCGTGTGAAGTGGCATATTTGAGGGCGTTGAGAAGCCATGGCGATTGAGGCGCGTTGCCGCTGCCAAATGTGCGCATTACGATGGAACGCAGGTTTGGGGTCGCAATAATGTGGCGCACGAGGTCCTCGCGTATGCCGGGAAAAATGGTGAACACGATTACATTGTTGTCGAGGTTGAAATGGGGAGTCATGGGCTTGGAGCGATCGGGCTTTAATATCAAGTCCTCCTTGTACGTTATGTTTACACCCGCGTCAGCCAAGTGGGGAAAATTGAAGCTCTCAAATGCGTTGAAATCTTCGGCGCTTTGCTTCGTGGTGCGGTTGCCGCGCATCAGATGGCCACTGAAATATATGCCAACCTCGGGCACGATGGCACTTCCGTCACTGTGTTTCGCCGATGCTATTTCGATGCTGGTTATCAGGTTTTCCCTCCCATCGGTGCGCAGTTGCCCGATGGGCAGTTGGCTTCCGGTGAGGATAACGGGCTTGGTTAGGTTTTCGAGCATGTAGCTTAGTGCCGATGCCGTGTAGGCCATGGTGTCTGTGCCGTGCAGTATGACGAAGCCGTCATATTTGTCGTAGTTGTCAGCAATGATGTGTATCAATTCTATCCATAGCCTGGGTGACATGTTGCTGCTGTCGATGGGTGGCGCAAACTGGTATGTCGCTATGTGTGTGGAGAATTGCGCCAGTTCGGGGACATTGCTGAGCAGGTGTTCGAAGTTGAATGGTTCGAGCGCGCCTGTGTGTGGGTTGCGGCTCATCCCGATGGTGCCTCCCGTGTAAATCAATAGCACATTGCTGCTGTACGTCATCGTTTACGTATATTTTTTTGTTGCAAAAATAATTAAACTTTTCGACAATGCAGAGTAATTTTATTACTTTTGCAATAATGATTAAGGATGAGTGATGCGATGAACGGGCGGTGTCAAGCCACGTGACGCGAGATGGAAAGGAGCGGTTACGGTTGGGCGACTGCGGTTGATGGCAAGAAAGTTCGTATGGCCCGCAATAAAAAATGGAGCATTGCATTCGTCATGTCTCGGTAAACAACATATCAACAATAATGTTAAAAGCATAATTATGAAACAGTTTAATGACGAGAATTTCTTGTTGGAAAACGAGGTTGCACAGGATTTGTTCCACAACCACGCGGCCAAGATGCCGATTATTGATTATCACTGTCACCTGATACCCGAGATGGTGGCTAATGACCATAAGTTTAGGAGCATTACCGAACTGTGGCTTGGCGGCGACCACTACAAGTGGCGTGCCATGCGTACTAACGGCGTGGAGGAGAAATATTGCACGGGCAAGGACACTTCTGATTGGGAGAAATTCGAGAAGTGGGCGGAGACGGTGCCTTACACTTTCCGTAACCCGCTGTACCACTGGACACACCTGGAGCTGAAGACCGCTTTCGGCATCACTAAGTTGCTCGGGCCTGATACGGCACGCGAGATATACGATGAGTGCAACGAAAAGTTGAAAGAGCCGGAGTATTCGGCACGCGGTCTCATGCGCCGCTACAATGTGGAGTGCGTGTGTACCACCGACGACCCCGTAGACGACCTTCGCTATCACAAGCAGACTCGTGAGAGTGGTTTCGAGATAAAGATGATTCCGGCTTGGCGTCCGGACAAGGCGATGAATATAGAGAAGCCCGATTTCACGGATTACGTGAACCAGTTGGGTGAAGTGGCGGGCGTTACCATAACAACGTTCAAGGATATGGTCGATGCGCTGCAAAAGCGCCATGACTTTTTTGCCGAGAACGGTTGCAAACTGTCGGATCACGGCATCGAGGAGTTCTATGACGAAGAGTACACTGAGGCGCAGATAGAGGCCATATTCGCCAAGGCCATGAGCAAGAAAGAATTGTCGGTCACGGAAATCAGACAGTACAAGAATTGCTTCTTGACCAAGATGGCAGAGATGGATGCCGATGCCGATTGGACGCAACAGTTCCACTATGGGGCTATCCGCGACAACAACACGAAGATGTATGAACTCTTGGGACCGGACACAGGCTTCGACTCGATAGGCGAGTTTAACACGGCCAAGGCCATGAGCAAATTCCTCAACAAACTGAATATGGAGGGCAAGCTGACCCGCACAATCCTCTATACGCTGAACCCCTGCGCAAACGAGGTGATTGCGACCATGCTCGGCAATTTCCAAGGGGGCTGTCCAGGCAAGATACAGTTTGGCTCCGGATGGTGGTTCAATGACCAGCTTGATGGCATGACACGCCAGATGAATGCCCTTTCAGTGCTCGGCCTGCTGAGCCGCTTTGTGGGAATGCTTACCGATTCGCGTTCGTTCTTGAGTTACCCGCGTCACGAATATTTCCGTCGTTTGCTCTGTAACCTGCTGGGAACCGACGTGGAAAAGGGATTGCTCCCCAATGACCATGCAATATTGAGCCGCATGGTGGAAGACATATCTTACAATAACGCACGCAATTATTTCAAGTTCTATTAATTTGATTGCAGCGTTTTGGTGGCGTGGCAACAGTGAAAAAGGTGACTGCTGCGGATAAAGGGGGCATTCCGCTTCTCCGATTCCGTTTGGTGAATTTATTCCTTTTTCCTGTTGCCATGCCTATTTAGTTTTTCTTTTTCTTGCTTATGTGAAGAATAAGGTGTAAATTTGCAGACAGTTTTAACGATTTCATAAAAATGATAATTGCAGGAAAAATCATCATGCGTATAGCGTTGTGTGCTATAATCGTGCTGTTTACCGGCTGTTCGGGAACAAAAAATGTGGCATATTTCCAAAACAGCGAAACTGTCGATCTTGATCCTTCGCGGATATTGTATGACGCGCGGATAATGCCAAAAGACATATTGACGATAACAGTGAGCATGAGTGATGGCGAGGCTGCGGCTCCTTTCAATATGACTGTGCCAACGCCCCTTACGCAAGGGCAGCGTTCTACCTATTCACAGGAGATGCTGCAAAGTTACCTCGTCGACAACGATGGGTGCATAGATTTTCCGCGAGTGGGCAGACTGCATGTCGGCGGGCTTACCAAATCGCAGGCCGAGAGGATGATTCTTGAAAAGATAAAGCCATACATGAACGAAGCCGAAACGCCAATAGTGACGGTTCGCATGACTAATTATAAGATTTCTGTGCTGGGCGAGGTGTCGAAGCCCGGCATGTACACGGTAGGCAATGAGAAGATAAGCATTCTTGAGGCTTTGGCACAGGCGGGAGACCTTACCATTTATGGCGTGCGCACAAACGTTAAGCTGATACGCGAGGACTCGACCGGCAAGAAAACCATATACGTGCTTGACCTTACCGACGCAAACATTATCAATTCTCCATATTATTATCTGCAACAAAACGACATCGTGTATGTAGAGCCAAACAAGGTGAAAGCCCAAAACTCGAGCGTGGGCAGCATGACGAATATATGGCTCTCGTCAACGTCTATTCTGGTGTCGTTGACATCGTTGCTGTATAATATATTGAATTGATGATTATTGCGCCATCCTCTTTTAGACGGAGCGAACATTTCTTTCTTTATAAATCAAGGGAATATGTGCGGAATAGTTGGATATGTTGGGCGGAAAGATGCGTTCCCCGTGCTGATAAAGGGATTGCACAGATTGGAGTATCGTGGGTATGACAGTGCGGGCTTGGCTCTTATAGGCGCAGACGGTGAGTTGAACGTTTACAAGACAAAGGGCAAGGTGAAAGACCTTGTGGACTATTGCAAGGACAAAGACTTATCCGGAACGATTGGCATAGCTCATACGCGCTGGGCCACCCATGGCGAGCCATCTGCCGTGAATGCCCACCCGCATTATTCTCAGTCGGGGAATTTGGCCATCATACATAATGGCATAATAGAAAACTATGCGGATTTGCGCAAGCGTCTCATGGAAAAGGGCATAAAGTTTCGCTCGGATACGGATAGCGAGGTGCTTGTGCAGCTGATAGAATACATACAGGAACGCAAGCACTTCGACTTGCTGACGGCGGTACAGTTTGCGTTGCATGAAGTGATAGGGGCTTATTCCATAGCTTTGCTGGACAAGCGGGAACCCAATCAGGTCATAGCTGCGCGCAGGCAGAGCCCTTTGGTGATAGGCATAGGCAATGATGAATTCTTTCTCGGGTCGGATGCCAGCCCCATAGTTGAATACACCGACAAGGTGGTGTATTTGGAAGACGGGAATATTGCCGTGATTAGGCGAGGCGAAGAGCTGAAAGTGGTGAACATACAAAACCGCCGCCAGAATCCTGCTGTGCAGACAGTGGATATCAACTTGGGTGAATTGGAAAAGGGTTCATATCCGCACTTCATGCTTAAGGAGATATTCGAGCAGCCCGAGTGCCTTACCAATTGTATGCGCGGGAGGGTAAACGTTGATGCCGACAATGTGGTATTAAGTGCCGTGATAGACTATAAAAAGCAGTTGCTTGAGGCGAACCGTTTTATAATCATTGCTTGTGGCACGTCATGGCATGCCGGGTTGATAGGAAAGCAAATCATAGAGAGCCTATGCCGAATACCGGTGGAAGTGGAATATGCTTCCGAGTTCCGATACCGCAATCCGGTGGTTACGCCGAAAGACATTGTGATAGCCATATCGCAGAGCGGCGAGACGGCCGATACCCTTGCCGCCATCAAGTTGGCCAAAGAAAAAGGCGCGTTTGTGTATGGAATATGTAACGTGGTGGGCGCGAGCATACCAAGGTCTACCGATACGGGCTCTTACATCCATGTCGGGCCTGAGATAGGGGTGGCTTCTACGAAAGCGTTTACCGGACAGGTTACGGTGTTGATTATGTTGGCACTGGCGTTGGCCAAGGAGAAAGACTCTGTAAAGTGTGACAAATATCTGAACATTGTCAAAGAGCTCCATGAGATACCTGTGAAGATGGGCGAGGTGCTCAAGCTCAACGGTCATATAGCTGATTTGAGTCGAATGTTCACTTACGCCAGAAACTTCCTGTACTTAGGCCGTGGCTACAATTATCCGGTTGCCCTTGAAGGCGCTCTTAAACTGAAGGAAATCAGTTATATTCATGCGGAGGGTTATCCTGCGGCAGAGATGAAGCATGGGCCGATAGCATTGATAGACTCCGACATGCCAGTGGTAGTTATTGCCACGCACAACTCAATGTATGAGAAGGTGCTGAGCAATATTCAGGAGGTGAAAGCAAGAAAAGGCAAGGTGATAGCCATCGTGACGCATGGCGACGATACGATTAGCCGTATTGCCGATGAGGTGATAGAATTGCCTGACACCATAGAGTGCTTGGAACCATTGTTGTCTACCATTCCGTTGCAGCTGTTGGCGTATCACATCGCTGTTTGTAAAGGCAAAGATGTGGACCAGCCTCGCAATCTTGCGAAGTCGGTTACAGTGGAATAGCGAATGCATCCATCATGGCTCTTAATGATACTCATGTATTTTGCGGAGAGGGTGGATGTTGTATAATGTCAGTGATGAGTCGCTGTCGTAAAATCAAGGCGTGGGGCTTTATGTAGGCGCAATAGGGAGGATGGACAGGAAGTTCATTGCCAGCGTTTGCGGTCTTGTCATGTAATGGCACGATATACATTGAGCTTGGGTCGTTTGTCGCAGACATTCCGGAACGTCGTTGGATAGGCCGGCGCACCGGTTGCGGAGATTTGGTGCTGAATATGGGCAGATGAGCGTTCCGCTCGGCGTGGCGGGCGTGTGTTGCTTTGCTGACAAGGCTTTTGTTGACATTCATAAATATCAATACAATCATGGAACAATTAAAACACGAGTGCGGTGTGGCTGTGATAAGGCTGTTGAAGCCGCTCGACTATTACCAGCGGAAATACGGCACGTGGATGTATGGGCTTAACAAGCTGTACCTCATGATGGAAAAGCAGCACAACAGGGGGCAGGAAGGCGCAGGCATGGCGTGCGTAAAGCTTGACACTCCACCGGGAACTGAATATATGTTCCGTGAGAAAGCCATTGGTTCGAATGCCATCACTGAAATCTTCTTGAATGTGCAGAAAGAGTTCCGCAGCCTTTCACCCGAAAAATTGTCTGATGCCGGTTTCGCAAAGGAGAACATGCCTTTCGCCGGCGAGCTGTATATGGGGCATTTGCGTTACTCTACGACAGGCAAGAGTGGACTGAAATATGTGCATCCCTTTTTGCGGCGTAACAACTGGAAAGCGAAGAACCTCTGCCTTTGCGGCAACTTTAACATGACGAACATCGACGAGATATTCGACAAGATTACGGCCCAGGGGCAGTGCCCGCGAATCTTTAGCGATAGTTATATCATGCTTGAGTGGATGGGGCATCGCTTGGACAGGGAGGTGGAACGCAATTTTGTTGAGGCCAAGGCGCGTGGGCTGCAGGGCATGGACATTACTGCTTATATCGATGGACACGTGCAGATGGGCAATGTGCTGCGGACGACGATGCCATGTTTTGATGGCGGCTATGTAGTGTGTGGCATCACGGGCAGTGGCGAAATGTTTTCAATGCGTGACCCATGGGGCATCCGTCCTGCGTTTTATTACAAAAATGATGAGATTGTGGCAGTGGCAAGCGAGCGCCCGGTGCTGCAGACCACGTTTGATATAGAGTGCGACGACATCGAAGAGCTTCAGCCGGGAGAGGCTGTGGTGGTGAACAGGAGAGGAGACTTTGCTGTGGAGCGCATATTGGAGCGGAAAGGTGATTCGGCATGTTCCTTTGAGCGGATTTACTTCAGCCGCGGCTCCGACCGTGACATATACCGCGAGCGGAAAAAGCTGGGCGAACTGTTGATGAAGCCAATCCTCAAGGCCGTTGACTACGATGTGAGCCACACGGTCTTTTCTTTCATCCCTAACACCGCCGAAGTGGCTTACTACGGCATGTTGGCCTGTTTCAAGCGATACATAAACGAGCTGAAAATCCGTGAGATTGAGGCATTGGGCCATGTTCCGACACATGAGGAACTGGAGCGGATATTGGGTAAATATGTTCGCTCTGAGAAAGTGGCCTGGAAAGACATAAAGTTGCGCACATTCATAACGGAGGGCAATTCGCGCAATGATTTGGCCTCGCACGTCTACGATGTCACCTATGAAGTGTTGGAAAAGGGAGTAGACAACCTTGTGGTGATAGATGACAGCATTGTCAGGGGCACCACCTTGCGCGAAAGCATCATAAAGATTATAGATCGTTTGCATCCAAAGAAGATTGTCATCGTAAGTTCTTCGCCCCAGATACGTTATCCCGATTATTATGGCATCGACATGGCGCGGCTGGAAGAGTTCATCGCATTCCGGGCGTGCATAGAACTCTTGAAAGACAGGGGAATGCATGGTTTGATAGACGCAACCTACAAAGCGTGTCTTGAAGAGCTGAAGAAGCCGAAGACGGCCATGCGCTGTTGCGTCAAGGATTTGTACAAGCCGTTCACTGTCGAAGAACTCAACGTAAAGATGGTGGAAATGTTGCGCCCGGCAGGCGTCACCACTCCGATAGAGATTGTGTACCAGAGCATAGAGGGGCTTCACGAAGCCATACCTAACCACAGGGGTGATTGGTATTTTACCGGCAATTACCCCACGCCGGGAGGCATGAAACTTGTCAACCAGGCTTTTGTCAATTATTATGATAATGTGTATCAGTACGAGCAGAAATTTTAAACATAACACACCATATAGTAGATGAAGGACGTAACATTGGTTCTTGAAGATGGGACGAAGTTCCGCGGGAAGTCTTTCGGATATGAGCGTCCGGTTGCCGGAGAAGTGGTTTTCAACACTGCGATGATGGGTTACCCCGAGAGTCTCACCGACCCATCGTATGCCGGTCAGCTGATGGCTCTTACGTATCCTCTCGTGGGCAATTATGGAGTTCCGCCGTTTACGGTCGGGGTAGATGGCATTGCCACGTTCATGGAGAGCGACAGGATTTACGCTTCGGCTCTTATAGTGGCCGATTATAGTGAGGAATACAGTCATTGGAACGCGGCTGAAAGCCTGGCCGACTGGCTGAAGCGTGAGCATGTGCCCGGAATCACGGGCATAGATACACGGCAGTTGACCAAAGTGCTGCGCGAGCATGGTGTTATGATGGGCAAGATACTGTTTGACGATGCTCCTGACAACATTCCGCAGGCCGATTATGCAGGCGTTAACTTTGTTGACATGGTTAGCTGCAAAGAAGTAATAAAGTATAACGAGGGGGCAGGCAAGAAAGTCGTTCTCGTTGATTGCGGAGTTAAAAACAATATTATCCGTTGCCTGGTGAATAGGGGTGTGGAAGTAATCCGGGTGCCGTGGAACTATGATTACACCGGATTGGACTTCGATGGACTGTTTTTGGCTAACGGCCCGGGCGACCCCGACATGTGCGAAGATGCCGTTAGGGTGATACGCAAGCAACTCGGACTGTCGCGCAAGCCGGTTTGTGGAATCTGCATGGGCAACCAGTTGCTTGCAAAAGCGGGCGGCGCCACGGTCTACAAACTGAAGTATGGACATCGTTCGCACAACCAGCCCGTTCGCGAAGTGGGAACCGACAAGTGCTATGTCACGAGCCAGAATCACGGGTATGCTGTCGATGCGAGTACGCTTGGCGCGGATTGGAGAGAGTTGTTTGTGAACATGAACGATGGGTCAAACGAAGGTATATGCCACAAGGAAAACCCGTGGTTCTCCAGCCAGTTCCATCCGGAGGCATGTTCGGGGCCGGTTGACACAGAATTTATGTTTGACCGTTTTGTAGAAAAATTGAAGTAAGAGATGAAAGACGAGGGTATAAAGAAAGTGCTGCTGCTGGGCTCCGGCGCGTTGAAGATAGGGGAGGCAGGCGAGTTCGACTATTCCGGGTCGCAGGCCCTGAAGGCTTTGCGCGAGGAGGGCGTGTACACGGTGTTGATAAATCCCAACATTGCCACTGTCCAGACCTCCGAGGGCGTGGCCGACCAGATATATTTCCTGCCCGTGCAGCCATATTTTGTCGAGCGTGTCATAGAGAAAGAACGCCCAGACGGCATCTTGCTTGCCTTTGGCGGGCAGACAGCCTTGAACTGTGGAGTGGCTCTTTACAGGAGCGGAGTGCTCGACAAGTATGGCGTGAGGGTGCTTGGAACTCCTGTTCAGGCAATAATGGACACCGAAGACCGTGAGCTGTTTGTGGAAAAGCTTAACGAGATAGGCGTCAAAACCATAAAGAGTGAGGCTTGCGAGACGATTGAGCAGGCGCGCAAGGCTGCTCGCGACCTGGGGTATCCGGTGATATTGCGTGCCGCCTATGCCCTCGGAGGCCTTGGAAGCGGCTTCTGTGACAACGAGGAAGAGCTTGACAGGCTGGCCGAAAAGGCATTCTCTTTCTCGCCGCAGGTGTTGGTGGAGAAGAGCCTGAAAGGCTGGAAAGAGATTGAATACGAGGTGGTGCGCGACCGCTATG
>CAZKMT010000047.1:14356-16964 GCA_964554115.1 uncultured Prevotella sp. | reverse complement strand
CCATTTGACTGCGGCCTCCGTGGGTGTCTTGTCACACCCCACGGAGGCCGCTCTTGTATCGGTGTAACTGGAAAGGCTTCATGGTCAGCAAGGGAGCGCACGCGGCGCATCACATCGGATCCACGTCGAAATAGATGTTCACTGAGCGATAGCGGGCATCGTCGGTAATCCGTTTCCGCCCCATGAGCAGGTAGCGGCGCACTTTCGGCAGGTCAATCCCCATTTCCAGTTTCAGCACAATCTTGCGTATGCACAGAGCCTTGACGCGAGCCACGGCGGGCTTGTCGGGACCCAGCACGCGGTCTCCGAACCATTGGCGCAGCAGCGTTCCCATGTCGTCGGCGGCGTGCTCCACCACGTCGTCGTGGCGGTGCTTCATGTATATATAGATTAGGTGTGTGTATGGCGGATATCGGAACGCGAGGCGTTCGTTGGCCTGGTCGCGGTAGAAAGCCTTGTAGTCGTTGCGCACCACCTGCCTGATTAGTGGCGCGTCGGGGCTTTTCGTCTGGAGTATCACGAGCCCGCGCCTGCCCTTGCGCCCCGCGCGCCCCCCCACTTGCGCCATCATCGTGAACGCCTGCTCGTAAGCCCGGAAGTCGGGATAGTTCATCATGGCGTCGGCATCGAGTATTCCCACCACGGCCACGCGGTCGAAGTCGAGCCCTTTGCCTATCATCTGCGTGCCTATCAGAATGTTTGTGCGCCCCGATGCGAAGTCGCTTATTATGCGTTCGTAGGCTCCGTTGGTGCGCGTGGTGTCCAGATCCATGCGCGCCACGTGTGCCTCCGGCAGGATGTCGCGCACGCGGTCCTCTACCTTTTCAGTGCCGTAGCCTTTGGCCTGCAGCTCACGGTCGCCGCAAGCGGGGCACTCCGTAGGCACGTCGCAGGCAAAGCCGCAGTAGTGGCACGTCAGTCGGTTCATTCGCCGGTGCAGTGTGAGGCTCACGTCGCAGTTGGGGCAGCGCGGCACCCAGCCGCACCGGTGGCACTCCACCATGGGCGCGAAGCCCCTCCGGTTTTGGAACAGGATGGCCTGGCGGCCGTTTTCGATGGCTTCCCGCATGGCGGACAGCAGCATGGGCGAGAATGGGCCGTTCATCATTTTGCGCCGTTGCAAGTCCTTGATGTCAACCACGCGGAACTCAGGCAACATTATGTCTTGGTAGCGTGTGGACAGCTCCACCAGTCCGTACTTGCCTGAACGGGCGTTGTGGTAGCTCTCCATTGAGGGCGTGGCCGTGCCCAACAGCACCTTTGCGCCGCACAGCCGCGCCAGCATGATAGCCGCGCTGCGCGCGTGGTAGCGCGGTGTCGGCTCTTGTTGCTTGAATGACTGCTCATGCTCCTCGTCGACGATTACCAGGCCGAGACGGCTGAACGGCAGCAGCACAGCCGAGCGCGCGCCGAGAATCACGCTGTAAGGCTTGTCAGACATTTGCTTGCGCCACATCTCCACGCGCTCGGCGTCGGAGTAGCGCGAGTGGTAGATGCCAAGCAGGTCGCCGAACACGCGGCGCAGCCGTTCCGTCACCTGCACCGTGAGGGCTATCTCCGGCAGCAGGTAGAGCACCTGTTGTTTTCTGTCTATGGCCTGTCTTATCAGGTGTATGTATATTTCGGTCTTGCCGCTCGACGTAACCCCGTGGAGCAGTGTCACGTTTTTTTCCTTGAACGACAGTGCTATGGCATCGCAGGCTTGCCGCTGTGCCTCGTTGAGAGGCTTTATATTGTTGAAGTTGGCCTCGCCGCCGTCGTTCAGTCTGCCCACCTCGCGCTTGTATGTCTCTATCAGTCCGCGCTTCTCCAGGGCCTTTATCGAGGCGATGTTGGCGTGGGAGGCATTCAGAAGCTCATCGCGAGACACTTCGGCGATGCCCTCCACGCCGGCGTCTGCGGCCACAGCCGCCCATCCCGACAGCCTGAGGAAGCACTCGAATGCCGTCCGCTGGCGGTCGGCGCGCGCCATCGTGGCCAAGGCTATGTGCAGAGCCTGTCGGTTCCGGTATTCGGGGCGCAGGCGCACGTAAGGCTCCGTGCGTGGCCGGTAGCCGTCACCGCCTTTTAGTCCGGAGGGCAACGCGGCCTTGTAGACCTCGCCGATTGGCGACATGTAATAGTCTGCCATCCACTGCCACAGCCTGTATTGCGTTTCGGTTATCGCCTGTCCGCCGCTGAGCACACCCGCTATGTCGCGCACGGCAATGCCTTCCGGCGGGCGGTCGTGCGTCCGGATGATTATGCCCACATGCACGGTCTTTGAGCCGAAAGGCGCGAGGACGCGAGTGCCGAAGCGCGCGGCCTGCTCCATGTCGGCGGGTACGGAGTAGGTGAACAGTCCGTCTATGGGCACGGGCAGTATTATGTCGGCGTATGTCATGTCTTTTTTACGGATGGGTTGCAGGGGCGGTGGCCTTGTTCCGCCACCGGTGGCCGTGCAAAGTTAATGAAAAAAGCGGATTGCGTCGGCCTTGCCCGCCGTTAAGTTGTGTGCCGCAATGCAAAAATTATTGGATGTCCGCATGTTGCCCATACATGCAAATACGCAACTAATGGCAATCGGATGCGACCCGATTTTCGCGTCATGCCGTTTCGGCTCGCGAAA
>CAZKMT010000047.1:0-14256 GCA_964554115.1 uncultured Prevotella sp. | reverse complement strand
CCTGCAATTGTCTTTAATGTAATAAAAGTTAATGGCAGCGTGAGAGTGGGGCGTTGCAGGAAAGGCGTGCTTGCGGTCTTATCTGTGGCGCAGGCTCTTGTGGCCATTCGTTAGAATTAACGATAAAGCATTGTTTTCTGTGTACAGTGTTTTTCCCGCGCCTCGTGGCACATCTCGTGCGTCGGGGCTGTGGTGTTGCCACGATATGCGCTCTTGTGGCAACTTTCGCGCGTTTGCGGCGAGTCATGGAAACGGAGCGCGGCCTCAGTTTTCTTGTCGGTAAGCGCGCTTTATTGTGTAAAACATTTCAAAATTAACGTTTGTTGGTATATGCGGGGTGGGAGGAGATGTAAAAACATAGTACCTTTGCGGCACTCTATATGTTTAAGGAACATCCGGTTTTCGCATATTGATGTCGTTCACATGGCGTGGGCGGTTGGCTATCAAGTATGGGAAGCGGCGGGTTATAATGAAGTAAAAGTGGTAATTAGCTATCTGACACGAAGTGTGTTCGCTGTCCTGTTGCTTGTGGCCTGCGCCGTTTCGGTGAGAGCCCAAGTGCCGGATCGCAGCGTAAAAGTGGACACGCTGTCTGTCGCGAACAGACTATCGTTACGCACCAATGCGGTTGACTGGGTGCTGCTTGTGCCAAACATAGGCGTTGAGTTCGACCTCGTCAACAAGAACTGGAGCCGATGGGCCTTGGGCTTGGACGTGCGGGGCAACTGGCAGGCATCGCATACATTCAAACAGGGTGTGGTGTTCAACGTCCAGGGCGCGAAGATAGAGCTTCGCAATTATTGGCGTCCGAGGCAGATTGACGGACGCACGGTGGTGAAGCATACAGGATTCTTCGACCGTTTGTTTTCATGTAGGCGCGATGTGGTCAAGCGCCCGACGGTGGTCTATTACCGTGGTGTTTACACATCTCTTTCCGATTTCTCATTCAAGTTCGGCTCCACCGGACGCCAGGGCACGGCTGTGATGCTGGGCGTCAGTTGGGGCGCGGTGCGCCCGCTCTTCACGTTTGCGAACGGCAACAGCCTCGATTTGGAAATTGGCGTAAACGTAGGGGCATGTTTCCTGAGATGGGACACATACAGACTGATCCGGGAGGACAACTGTTACCGGAAGACATGGAGCGGCACATGGAAAATGTTTCCCATACCCGTGCCCAGCGATGCGCGCATAGGCTTTGTGTATAGGATGGGCAAGTATCCCACAACGTCGAAGTATCGCTGGCGTTACGACTGCGACTATGCGTTCGCGGCCTTGCAGGACAGCATAAACCTTGCCCGCGAGAACGCCAAGATAAACAAACAGATATCCGACAGCATAAGCCATCTTATAAAGCGCGACTTTGAGCGCGTCTACAGCGTGGAGGCCAAGGCCAACAAGATTGTGGCCGACTCGCTGCGGATGGAGGCCGAGCGGGAGAAGAAAAAGGCCAAGGCCGAGGCTCGCCGCGCCAAGCGCGCGGCCAAGGCAGCCGCGGATACTGTCGACACCGCCGACGGTGTTGAAGGCGGCCATAAAGACGGAAAGGAGGAAGACAATGAGAGCGACTGACAATATTGTATCGGCGGTGTGCGCCGTCATTGTGGTGTGCATGACAGTCGTGGCCTGCGCCGAAGTGGAGCTTTGCGAGGAAACCGTCCACCCGCATTCGGCTACGGTGAGCTTCGCTTACGCTTTCGATTCGGACGACGATGTGCCCGACACGATGCTGGTGCTGGCCACGAGGGTGGTGAACCGCAGCGATGCCCTAATGGCGGTGGATGCCCGGACGGGCAGCGGCTACTTCAAGGCCGGCGGCACGGGCAAAGCGTCGTCAGACGGGTTCATGCTGCCCGTGGGCGACTATCGCTTCATGACATTCAATATGGACACCACCGAAATGAGCTATTCCGGGGTGGATGAATATATTGGCGGGGAAGAAGGCTATGGCCTGAGCGACATTTACGTGGACTACAAGGAGTACAGCCAGTACGACGAGGGCCTGAATGTGATAATCCCTGACTGGCAAGACTACAACCCATACGCGGGCTACATACAGCCCGAGATCCACAAGGTGACGGTCGACACTCTGGCGGTGACCCTCTCGTTGGGACAGAATTTCACATGTAATTTCACGCCGACGGGCAGGACGCAGAACATAGACATATATTTCAACATACAGAAGCAGGTGGGCAACACGCCCTTTGTGGTTGACTCGGTGGTGGGCGAAATCTCCGGGCTGCCAAAGCGCATGACGCTGCTTGACGGCAACCTGGACATCAGCAACACGTGCAAGATGATGTTTCGCATGAAGACCGTGAACTCTGCGGGAGGCGAACAGGCTGACACTTACTCCGCCTCGTCGGCGCGATGCCACGCCAACATCGACGTGACAGGCATCGTGCCGGGCCGCTCGGCAGACGCGATCACCGGGCCGGGCATCCTGCAAGTGATGATATACGTGCATGCCGAAAACCCGGATAACGCCGGCAGTGTGCTCGTGAAGAAAATACAAGGCAAGATAAACCTCTACAACACGTTGCACAATGCGCGCCTGATTGACTATACGGACGATGGCGAGCATGTGCGGCGCACGGCGGCACACGGCGTGCTAGACATTGAGGCCGACGTGGTGATAGACGGGGAGAGCATCATAGAGAATCCGGACAACACCGGTGGCATTGACGCATGGATAGCCTGCACGGACATAATGGTGGAAATCTGATGGACGGCACGCCGGCAATGGAACCGAACAGCCGGGGTAAAAATGACGGAGACACTCATGCGCCACCGTCGTATGGCATAAAAATGAATTGACAATGAACATAAGAATTATGAATGTTGCAGCGGCCGCAGCCGCGTTGCGGATGCTGGCATGGCTTCCGGGATTGGCGTTGGTGGCTTGCACCGACTCATATCCGAAACTGGAGAGCGACGATGATTACCTGGTGTCGAACGATGAGACCTACAACCTTGTGCCAATCATGCTGTTCATAAACGAGCAGGACTACTTTTCCGTGTCGGCGACAAGGGGAACGGGACCTTTTGAGGAAGGCAACACGGAGAAGTATTTTAACTCCACGTTCTACGTGTTCTCCTTTCGCGACGGTTGCGATGAGCAGGGGGCACTGGCTTATGAAACCGACTTCACCAAGACGCGCTATGCCGACGGTTACTCATCCACGGAGTATTACGACCCGGAATCGGCAGACTGTCTTGTGGACGGCACCGATTACCGGATGGGAATGTCGATGTATCCCAGTGCCGACAACGCCGGGGGCATGTTGCAGACTCATGGCATTGTGATGTATTATCCCTCCGTTTACCAAGACGTGGGATATAATTTCTTTGCCTATTACATCGACGACATTGAGCCGACGCAGGTAAACCGCACGGAAAGCGGTATATCATACGACGTGGAAATAGACGGGACGCAGGACATTATGTGCGGTATGGCTCCAAAACTCACGAGCGAAGTGCTTGACAACAAGATAGCTGCGGGGCTTACCATATCTGACGATGAGAGGACGCGCATATTGAACATCGGAAACTACAGCACATACGCCGCCCGCAGGAGCGTAAATCCTGAGATAGAGCTTGAGCATGAGCTTACGCAATTGCGTTTTGTGGCCTATCCCGGTGACAATCGGTCTGGCTCCATCACCATAACGGGCATCTCGGTGAACAGCCGTTACAAGGGAACCATGACCGTGGCTTCGCGCGACACCGACTACCTGGGCATGGCGTTCAGCGACGAGCGTACCGACCTGGAACTGTGCGAGGCGTCTGTAGACGGCGTTACGTCTTGTGCCCCGTTGGAGAGCTATACAATCGAGTGGGACGAAAGCATGTCGGGCACCAGCTGGCAGAACCGCCCAAGTGTGGATGTCGGCGGATGCCTGTTGCTCGCCCCGGACTCCGTTTATACCCTCACGCTCTATTACACCCAGACTATCACCGCAGACAACGGCGGAACCGAAGAGGTGGATCTGCGCACCGTGTACACGCTGAAGGCGGACAACTCCTCGTATTATTATGACGGGACCACCGGCAATTACATCTTCCGTCCGGGTTATGTCTATACTGTGAGGATAGGCGTGTATGGGTTGCAGGAAATATCTGTTTCTGTCAACATTGCGGGATGGCAGGATGGAGGCGACGTGACGTTGGATCCCGACAGTGGCGAAAGCACTATTGTTGGTTGACCCGGCGGCAGGCGGCGCGGCTTCGTTGCGACAGGGCTTTTTGGTATTTGCATCTCAATGTTTAATGTATATTGTTTAATTAATAAAAAAGTAAAAGAGTTATGAACAAATCGATTTTCTATGCAGTTGCAGTCGCAGGAGTGCTGACGGGCTGCTCGCAGGATGATGCCGGAAGCGGCACATCCGCAGATGACAACAGTCGCGTGCCAATCACCATCGGCATGTCATCGGCCTCCTCATCGCTCACGCGCGGCACCGGCACCGTGGGCGGCTTTGAGGGCGACAATGCGTGGGCCGGGCAAAGCTTCAACGTGTACATGTTTGAGAAAGGAACTCTCACAATGGCCACGGACACCGATGGCTCCGAGATTTACAATAACTTTGAGTTCACAGCTCCTGACGATGGCTCATCCTCAGGCACCGCAACGGCCTATGACAATTCGGTGAAATACTATCCCACGACTGGTGTCTATGACTTTGTAGGCTATCACATCGATGACGCAGGAGGCGCGAACACTCCTTATCAGGATGGCGACTCGCTCATGATTGACTTTACGATTGACGGTTCACAAGACCTGATGAATGCCATTGCCACGCCCTCGGAGTCAGACGAGGCGACACTGGGCGATGGCGTTTCAATGTGCTATTCGGCCTACTCTGCACGCCGCGATGTCAATCCGAACCTCGTGTTCAACCACTTGCTTACGCGCTTGCAGTTCTCCATCCAGGGCGGCAACAAAGAGACGTGCTATGACGAGGATGATGTGACCACGGCCACCTCGTGCGTGAAAGTGACTTCAATAAAGGTGACATCGAAGACCACAGGCCGCTTTGTCATAGCCAAGGTGGAAGATGGCGAAGTAGTGCGTGGCGGCCTTTACTTCGACGACGTGAAGACGGCCTTGTCACTGAAGCAGCGTGGGGATGGTGCCGACGCCAACACGGAGCTTGTAAACCTTGAGCCTGTGATGCCCGTATGGAACAGTGCGGAGGGCATGGCCGAGGTGGTGCAGGTGGGCGAAGCCTTGCTTGTGGCTCCCGATGATGAGTATGCCGTGGAGGTTGTCCTCACACAGGAAGTGCCAATAACCGAGGACGGCACCGTGAGCGACAATCGGACCATCACCGTAAACGATGTGATAGCCCTGTCGGACGGCGCGACGTTTGAGGCCGGGAGCTCCTATGCCGTCAAGGTCATTGTCTACGGCATCAACCGCATAGTACTCGATTCAGAGCTTACTCCTTGGGTTGACGGCGGCAACATCGACATCACTCCGCAAGACGCAGTCATTGCCGGGACAAACGATTAATGTCGTGTCAGAGATATAACGCATGACTATGCAGAAGGTTTTGTCTTTCGCAATGGCCGCCGTCGCAGCCCTGTGCTCATGTTCGGGCGGTGACGAGACACCGGACACGGACGGTAACACTGATATGTCTGCGGGCGGCGACGTGGCCATACGCCTTTCGTCGGGTGTCGTCAATACGCGCGCCAGCATAGAGTCTGCCGACGGTCTCTTCGCCGTTGACGGTCTTGGCCTGTACGCTTTGTCTAAAGATACACTCGGTATAGGCGCGTCAGTGCTGCCGGTGTCGTGGAGCGATGGCGCGGAAGGCGCGCTTACTCACAACGTTTTGCTCGACAACGTGGAGGCCAACGCCGTTATTGGCGATGACAGCAGCCGCACGAACATAGTCTTTGCCGACGGCGAAGAGCGTTATTATCCTTATGGCAGCAGGTATTCATACAGCTTCTATGGCTACTACCCGAGGGTGGCGGCCATAGAAGCCACTGACACTTCGCGTGTGGCCATCCTGACCATATCGGGCAAGGAAGACGTGATATACGGTACGGCGGTGAGCGATGAGCCTTACGCCTACAGTGCATATTACTTCCGCATGTCGGGAAATTCCGGCGTGGTGCCTTCCATGCAGTTTGACCACAAGCTCATGCGCTTGACATTTTCCGCCGTGCCGACCCCCGATGAGGAGGGCGGCAGCACCTATATCGCGGCTCAAGACATGGGCATCGAGAGTATCAAGGTGTTGGGAGTGCCCACCGAAGGGAGGCTAGTGATAGCCGACCTGAACAATCCCGCCAACAATGGAAAGCTCACTTTCGATTGGAGCGACGAGGACGGCATGGCCGATTTCACGCTTCTCGACAGTGATGATGCCGAGCTTGACAGTGACAACTACTTCATGCAGGTAGACGATGAGGGCAATCCCGTGGAGCTGACCGTGGGGCAGGGCGTGCTGTTGCCTGTGCCCGAGATCGGCACCGACCACACATACAAGGTGTCTGTCACTTTGCGTGACAGGGGCGGCAACGTATATCTCTGTGAGCATTCGCAGGAATTGAGGCTTTCCGACGGCAGTTCGTTCGAAGCGGGCAAGTCTTACAATGTCAGGTTGTTCATAAGCGCGGCGAGGGCGATGGACTCTTCCGCATCGCTTGGCGAGTGGGACGATGCCGACACGCCGGGCGTGGATTTGTATTATTGACATTCTTTGGAGAGAATATTTCGAGGCAGTCGCCGAAGGTGCCGGTGGTCTCCCTCTTGCTAAAAGGTAAAACCAGTAATTAGGAAATGAGAAAACTGTTCTTTGCTGCCTTGATGGCCATGTCGTTTTCCACGGTTCGCGCCCAGATGGTGGCCGTGAGCACCGATGTGCTCATGGATGCCCTCATGGTGCCGTCGATAGGCGCCGAGCTGGTGGTGGGCGAGCGCACATCGGTGGGCTTGAGCTGTTTTGTGGGTCATAATCCGTGGGGAAATGACATGAAGATGGCCGGTTTGCAGCCCGAATGGCGTTATTACTTTTCCGGACGTCCCATGCACAGCTATTTCATTGGTGTCGGGGGAGTGGTTGCCACTTACGACATCACGTGGAAAGGCAAGGTCTACGATGGCTATGCCTGTGGCTTGGGGCTGACGTTTGGCTATGTCATATCCCTCGGCAAGCGGTTTAACATCGACCTCCATGCCGGCTTTGGCATGATAGGTTACAGGCAGAAAGAATATTTTGAGGGCGACAATTACGAGGCGGATTCCAACTATGGCGCGCCGTCGCAGGCCAATGCCAGCGGCTATATGCTTTTGCCGACACGCATCGGAGTTTCTGTGGCCTATATCCTGAAGTGATGCGGAACGAGTGTTCGTAGGGTTCTCGCATGTGGAACGTGCTTGGCGGATTGTTGGTTCCGCCGTCATATATATGCAGTCATGTTATGTGTAAAATGTTAAATGTAAAGGCTTTCAAACGAATGGCCATTGCCGTGGCCGCATTGGCGGCATGTCTGTGGCCGGAACCGGCGGTGTCGCAAGACGCTCCCATACGGGTGTCGTGTCAGGTGGCCAAGCTGACAGCCAACGGCAAGGAACATTCGCAGGTGCAATACGCCACGTTCAATTCGGTGAAACGCGCCAATGAGGTGAAAAACGAGCTGAAGAAGGCCGTGCTGGCCGAAGAAGCCGTTGGCGCGAAAGGCACGGAGATAGACGATGCCATGCAGGCAAGCCGTGGACGGTGGCGCGAATCGCGCCCCAACGGAACGTTCGACGTGTCGGTAATGGCCGGCCAGGCCATCGTGGTGTTTTGTGACAAGCAGGAAGTGCACATCTTCGAGATACGCGAAGGTCAGGACCATTACGAAGCCACGGTTGAGATGCGCCGCTCAATCCGCACCGTGGTTGTAGAGGGAACGCGCCGCCTGTACACCCCGCAATTCAAGAAAGTGCCCAGCATGGATACGGGCTATGAGACACAGTTCAACATCAACGTGGTGCTGCCCGAGGGATGGACAAAAGACAATTCGCGCCTTATAATACAGCCTATGGCCATCGACTGCCAGACGGAAGACACCATCAGCTACCTGCCTGCCGTGGTTTTCGAGGGTGCCGACTACCACAGCAAGCAAGACCGCAGGATGCGTTTCGACTATTTCGCCCACGACCAGTTGGCCCATGCTTACCATTCGAGCGTGACACTGGCCTCGGGCGAGCTTTTCGCGATGGACACCACAATCACGTTTGTCAAGCCCGACAAGGACAAGACCTACAAGGGGATATACTACTGCGTGCTTGAGGATTACCATCGCGACTATTACAACAACGGGGGCGAGGGCACAGGGTCGTGTCTGGCTTTCCGCCCGTTCAAGTTTCTTGACTTCTCCGTGGCCGCCGCCGATATGGACTTGTCGGACTTCAAGGTGGAGGCCGAATCGCAATATAGCACGGTGCCGCGCAACCTTATGCTCACTTTTGTGGGAAACAGTGATGAGCTGACCGCCGATTCCGTCAACGACATAGAGTTCGGCAAACTAATCGATGAGCTTAAGACCTACGGCGACAAGCTCTTCAGGGTGAGCGTGGAAGGCACGGCATCGCCCGAGGGCAACTACCAGCATAACATGGCCTTGGCCGGACGGCGCGCCGCCCGCGCTCTTTCGATAATACGCAGTGGCCTCGGCGCCAATGCCGATGTGCAGTTGCCGCAGCCCACCGTGCGCGTCTACACGTGGGACGATGTGGTGACGGCATTGGAGGAGAACGGCACCGATACCTCTGTTGTCGCCATGGTGCGCAACGTGGTGTCGAAAAACGATGCCTCGCGCGTCAATTCCGCCCTTCGCGCCCTGCCATTCTATGAGAACACCATAGTGCCGATACTTGAGAAGCAACGCAACATGAAGTGCGCCTACTCCTATGAGCGCGACCATGTCATGTCGCCGGAGGAGGCCGTGCAGGCTTATTACGCTTTCAAGCCGGACTACATCGCGGGCAAGAAACGTTTCTCAGACGGCGACTTCTACAACCTCTTCGCCACCATCAGAGACAGTGCCGAACTGGACACCATCACCGAAATGGCTTACAGTCAGATGGTGCGCCAGCCGGGCTATGAGAAACTGACCCTATCGCCATACGTGGCCAACCGCAAGGCCATGCTCAACATACGCCGTGGAGTGCCCGACGTCTCTGTGCTCAAGCCATTCATCGACTATGCCGACAGGCGCGTGCCGGCCTCGAAATCCGACGGCGGTGTCATCGTCACGAAAAACTTCCGCGAACTCATCATCAACCAATCCATCATGTACTTCCAGGAACAGCACCTTGACACGGCCCAATACCTCGTGGACTGGGTGTCGAAGGATTCCATAACGGATAAGATAGAGAAATTCATCAACTTTGAACGCTATTTCATAAAATACATACAGGGCCAATGCACACCCGAGGAGCAGGCCGTTTGCGCGGATGCCTATAATTATGTGGTGGAGTCGAGTGACCTCAACAAGGCCGTCATCTACTCCGAACTGTACTCTCAACTCGACAAAACGCGGGAGGAAGCGGAGTTTTATGTTGACAAGATGGACGATGGCAATGCCAAGAAATGGTATCTGAAAGGCATACTCTGGAGCGAGGAGGCAGGCAAGGAGGCTTCTGTAGACGGTGCTGCCGGTTTCAAGGAACTGTCGGACAGAGAGTATATGCTCCTGCAACGCACCGACCCGGCAGCCGCAGTGGCCTATAACGAGGAGCGTAACCGCTATTACGAAGCCATGGCGGCGGCACGGGCAGACAAGACACCGTACTTCCTTGCCTATTTCCAGCATAGCTTCGACCTCGAACCCAAGTACCGACGGCTGTATGCCAACGAGGGGAACGTGAGCGACGACATACGTGATAAGTTCCCTTACAAGCAAGAGGAGGCCGAGGCCTACCGCCGCAAGTTCGACATGCTCTATGCCGAAAGTCGTAAAAAAGCGGCACAGTCGGCTGATGCCGCCAATGGTGTGGCCGCTTCCGCCGCCGATGTCGGCGACACCGGGGGTGACAGCGGCATCGCCGGAGCCGTTGAGGACGAAAACGCCAATGAAAATGTAAGCGAATGAAAAGACTATCTATCAGTATCGGGACAACACGTGATTTTTGCAAAAGCATGCCATCCGTTCGGCGTGTCTTCGCCTGTTCGGGAGCGTGGCGCGGAATGCCATACAGCAGGGTCGTGGCAGTGTCAGCTGCGTGGCTCGTGCTTGGCGCGGCTTCGCAGAGTGTGATTGCTGCGACATCTCCGCTTGCATACACATCAGGTGCCCCCTCCATCGCCGCCACTGACATCACTTCACTGGCTGCAGACGGCAGTGAGGCTCACACGATGTCGCCGAAGAATGACGATGGGAGTGCCATCGACAGCGTTGCCAAGACCCGCCTTAACAAGGCGGAGGGTTTCAACGCACTCGACTATATACATGAACGTCGTTATTTAAGCAAGGGCGATGAGTTTGGAGGGCAGCGTTACAGCAGTTACTTCGTTGAGTTGGGCGTGGGTGCGGAGAAGTTAGATGCGCCCACCAATGACTATTCGTTTAATGTGTTGACAAGTTTCCACGTTGGTGTGGGCAAGCAGTTAAACGGCTTCAGCTCCTTGCGCCTGCGCTTCCATGGTGACGTGGGGGCGCGAGCCGGCTCCAACATCATGTTGGCCAAGGCGGGCGGACAAATGGACTATCTCTTCAACTTCTCCTCTTATTTCGACGGCTACAATCCCACACGCCTTTTTGAAGTGTCGTCGGTGCTGGGCATCGGCGGGCAGGTGTCGAAACTGAGACGCAACTCATCATTTGAGAAATCGTTTGAGGGGCACATTGGCGTGCAATTAAAGCTGTTCACGGGCGTTCGGGGCTACGTGGGTATTGAGCCTTACATCGGTGTCAGTACAGACCAAGCCGATGTCAGCGGCGACAAGAACTGGCGCAAGTTCGATGTGTTCTATGGTGCCGACTTCAGTTATGTCTATTATCTCGGCAACAATCTCTCAAAGACCCGCCGCCGGGAACTCATAGATAAGCGTGGCGAGAAAGACGATGTGGTGGGTGATTCCGTATTGCGTTCGTGGCAGCGGCCATGGTTCATGGAGTTTGCCACCGGTCCTCACCTCATGAAGTCGTCAACGATGGACTTCATGTCCACCATGGGGCACGAGGTGGGCGTGTCTGTCGGCAAGTGGCTGTCGCCAGTCATAGGCTTGCGTTTCACGGCTTCCTTGCGCTCCGCCACTCATACCGAAGAGGAAACAGAGTCGCCGGCGCCTTCGTATGACGCAACTTACACCAATGCACGCCGCCGTGCCTACTTGGGAGGCCGTGTCGATGCCCTCATCAATCCTTTGGGTTTCAGCAAACATTTCGCCTGGGACAAGCCATTCGGCTTTTATCTTTTGGCGGGCGGCGAGTTAGGGCGCTTGATACGCTACGAGAGTTCATACACGATGAAATGCTACAGCTTCTCTTATGGCGTGGGTGCCCACTTGTGGGCGCGGATAGCCGATGGTGTGCAGCTCTTCGTGGAGCCACGCGGTTCGTGGTATGTCTACAACATCCCATACTTCAATGATGACACGCGCAGCGAGTGGTTTACGGATGGAGGATTGTCGGTGAACATTGGTCTCACCGTGAGCACTTACGACAGGAAATACCGTCGGCCTGCCGGCAATGCCCGGGAACAATCCCGCTTCACTGCGGGCATCGGAGGTGGCGGAAACCTCATCCACAGGCGTTCTAACGTCGAGGGCGGCGGTGTGGGCGGTAACTTACAGGCGTGGGCGGAGTATAACTTCAACAGGTTATCGGCCGCGCACCTGGCATTTGAATTCGTCTCCGTGGGTGTGCTCCACAGCACCTCGTTCTATGATTACAACATGGCTTATCCGTCGGAAAACTACCTGCGCACGTCGCGCACGGGCGTTTGGAAGCGCCGGTACAGGCTCGGTGTGCTGTCGCTCGACTATGCTCTCGACCTTACCGAGGCCTTGTGCGGATATCGCAACAGGAGACTCTTCGAGATAACGGCTTTTGCCGGGCCATCGCTCGTGATGCTTTTTGGTGAGAGAGCCAGTCTTTATCCGTCGGAACGCCTGCAAGAGGGGCATGTGGCAGAATTGGCGCGTCCCGTGGACTCTGATGTCAGCATAGGTGCCAATGTGGGTTTCAGGCTTACGGCGCACGTAACGTCTTCGCTTGGCGTTTACCTGTCACCATCGCTTTACGTGTGGAAAGGCTTCGATTTGCCGGGTGTCAACTTCATGATGACAAAGCACATCGAGTCGCTCAACCTCGGCGTACAATATGATTTTTAGTGAAAGCAAGATAGGATGATTATGAACAGGATTGCAATATATGTGCTTGCCGCCGCTTGTGCATGGCTTCATGTGGCTGGGGCGCAGGCGCAAGATGACCCCAAGGCAGCTGTTGCCGCCATAGATACAGTGGTGCGCAAGTACTCCAACCACAAGGCTGAGCTTGACCCCTTTGTGGAGAAAGTGTATGGCAAGTTCAAGAAGAACCCCGAAGTGGTGACGGCCATAGCCAAGGCATACTATTCGTTCAGCCGTCCAAAGGGGCAACCGTTCTACACTTTTGTGACCCGTGACAGTGTCAATGCCTATAAATATATAACCTTGGCCGTAGAGTGCGACCCGTCATACGTGCCTGCTTACATCCACGGCGGAGACATACAGCGCACCATGGGCAACAGCGAAGCCGCACTCTCATGGTACAGCAAAGCCATCACGGCATGTCCGTATGACCCCTCTGGATATTTGGCTTATGCCGACGTGGCAATTGACAACGACCCTGACGGCGCAATCGGAACGCTTGAACGCATCCGTGACTATGTGCCGGACTATCCGGTCTATTTGGCTGTGGCCCGCATGTTTGACAGCCGTGCCGATGCCGAGAGGGCGGTGGTTTATTTCGACAAGTCTGACAAGGACAGCATGACGGTCGACGACCTCGTGAGCTACGCCATGTATCATTATCTGTTGGGCAATTTCGAGGAGAGCCTTGTGGTGTCGCGATACGGCAACGACAAATATCCGGCCAACCCTGCCCTCAACCGCCTTACGTTCTGGAATCTCACAGACTTGAAAGAATACGTCGAGGCGTTGGTGTATGCCGACAGACTCTTCAACAAGTCGGACAATCCGCAGATAGAGTCGAAAGACTACCTCTATTATGGCTATGCTTGCTCGGGAGCACAGAAATACGATGAGGCGATAGAAATGTTTTCTAAGGTCGCCTCATTTGAGAGTGCCACCGAGGCCGACAAGAACACCGCGCAGCTACAGATAATGTTTGCTTACGAGAGCAAGGGCGATTACGATAAGTCAATAGAGCTTTGCAAAGCGTATATCGACAAGAGGGAGAAAGACAGCCTTGACGTTACTTATGGCTTGAGTCTGTTGGCAAGGATGTATTCGGCGAATGTTGACGACAGTACGGATGTCGGCATGACATCGTTTCTCAAGGCTGATTCGGTGTATGCCGTGATTGCCGACCGCTATCCCGCGCAAGCATCTTTCGCCTTGTTCCAACGTGTGTCGTTGGCTTACAAAATCGACCCCAACTCGGAACGGGGTGTGGGTGTGCCCCCGGCCAAGAGTCTGGTCAGTCTGATTGAAGCCATGCCGGAACGCGATGAGACTAACAACCTGCGCTTGAGAGCCGCCTGTCACTATCTGGGCTATTATTATGGTTACATACTCAGACTGAAGAAACAAGGCGACTTGTATTGGACAAAAATCTTGGCGATTGACCCTGACTATAGGCCGGCGAAAATAGCTCTCGGCTTGGGTGACTGAGGGATGCCGTTCGTGCGTCTCTTGATTTCGCCATATCGGATGGAACCTCATTTTTATAAACGAAAGGCCAGTTGAGGACAGATGCAACATCCGAAAAAGTGCTATCTTTGCAAATTACATGTAGCGTTATCCACGCATCAAGCCGGGAATCGTTGCGCAAGTGTCGGCAAAATTTAAGCATAGTAATGCTTTGTTTAGTAGAACGGTGAGCGGTGTTCCTCAAATCACGAGTGGTAAGTCGTGCCATTTTTTAATCATTAAAATAAAAACTATTATGAGATTTCTTCAGTTTGTATCAAAAGTGTCTAAGCGACTAAGCATCAATGGCCGCATGTATGAATTCCTGAGAGAATTGCCCATTACCCCCCCCGATTTAGTTTTGTTAACTATTCGGACGCATTGAAACTATGTCATT